>NZ_WJZD01000058.1:0-26128 GCF_021609665.1 Pseudomonas sp. PA-1-3F
CCGCTGGGCTGCGCAGCGGCCCGAAAATCCTGGGAGCGCTTCGCACTCCAGCGGGAGCAAGCTCCCTCGCCACAGTCAAACTGTCTAGGTTGGCACCTGCTCACGCCGCATCCACCGCTCGAACGCCATGGCATTGAGCGGCCGGCTGATCAGGTAGCCCTGGGCCGTGTCGCAGTTCCAGCGTTTGAGCAAGGTGAGGCTGTGTTCGAACTCCACGCCCTCGGCGACCACCTTGAGCCCCAGGCTATGGCTCATCTCGATGGTGGAGCGCACGATCACGCCGTCGCCGCTGGTGCTGTCGAGGTTGCGCACAAAGGACTGGTCGATCTTCAGCTCTTGCACCGGTAGGCGCTGCAATTGGGCGAGGGACGAGTAACCGGTGCCGAAATCATCCACCGACAGGCTGATCCCGCAATTGCGCAACTGCTCCAGCACGCTGAGGGCCTGCTGCGGGTTGTGCATGATGGCGCTCTCGGTAATCTCGAAAATCAAATGCTCGGCGCCCACGTGGTATTGGGCCAATAACGCAGTGACGCGAATGGCCAAGTCATCATCCGCCAAGTCGTTCACGGAGATATTCACCGACAGCTGGATAACCAGCCCACGCTGCGCCCATTCGGCAATCTGGCGGATGGCTTCCTCGATCACCCACAGGGTCAGGGCACCCATGCTGCCAGTGCGTTCGGCCAAAGGAATGAACTCCCCGGGAGACACTTGCCCCAGCGTCGGGTGTTGCCAGCGCAGCAAGGCTTCGGCCTGGCTCACATGGCCGTGCCGCAGGTCGAGCTTGGGCTGGTAGCACAGGAACAACTCGCCTTCGATCACGGCGCGGCGCAAGTCGCGAATCAGGGTGATCTGGCGTTGGTGGGCGAGGTCGCGGTCCGGTTGGTAGATCTGCAAATGCCCCGGCAGGTTGGCCGCGTCGTGCCGGGCGATGGCCGCGCGGTTGATCAACTCTTCCACCTGCTGCCCATCAGCAGGGTACGCGGCGATGCCGATGCTCACTTCATGGCGCACTTCGTCATTACCGATGCGCAGGGGTTCGGTCAACGCCCCATGCAACTGGTCGGCGCGGGCCACGGCAGAGTCGATCTCGGTGTTTTCAAGCAACAACAGAAACTCACTGCCGGCGATGCGCGCGGCGGTGTCGCTGGCCAACAGGCTGCTGGACAAGCAGCGGCTGGCCTCGCACAACATGTGCTCGACACCTTCGGGGCCAAACCCTTCGTTGATGACTCGGTAGTTTTCAATCCCCACGTACAGCAACACCACCGACCGCCGTGCGCTGATCGCACTGCCCAGGCGCTCCATGGCCAAGGCACGGTTGGGCAATCCGGTGAGCGGGTCATGCAAGGCATTGTGGGCCAGTTGCCGTTCGCGCAGGGCGATGCCGCTTTGCATGGCATTGAACGCCCGCGCCAGCAGGCCGAACTCGTCGTGGCTGCGCACCCGCACCGGGGTGCGGTAGTCACCGGCCCCGATCCGTTCAGCGGCTTGCACCAGCGCATTGAGCGGGCGTGACACTCGCCGCGCCAGGAATAATGCCACCGCCAGCGAGACCAGCAGCACCGCCAGGGCAATCCCCATGAACTGCCGGTCCAGCGGCGCGAAGGATTCCAGCGCATGGTCCAGCGGGCTTTGCAGCAACACACGCACTTCATCGCCTTCGCCGCTATTGGCCAAGGGCAACACCTGGCTGAGCACACGCTGGCCATGGAACAGCTGGATCTTCGCCTCAGGATCGACCTGCGTGCCATGCAAGAGGTTGATAATGCTTGGGCGCCAATTGCCAGGGTGGGTGGTGAACAGCTGACCGAGATGGCCGTCCTGCACACTGAGGAACGACACCTCCAGGTTGCTCATGGAGCGCAGTTCATGGGCGAATTGCGTGTCCATGGGAAAGCCCATGACCACGCGTGCGATCGGCACAGGCCCGAGCACATCTTTTTGCACCAGCAAATAGGGGCGCCCGGCCATGGCGACGATCAACATTTGCTGGCCGCTGCGCCGCGCCTTGCGCAAGGCATCGGCATACGGGAACAACTGGCCCCGCGTCTGCACCAGCAGGGTACTGACCATAACCCTGTCATCCAGGCCCAGCACCACCACTTCGCTGGAACTGACCCCGGTGCCATGGGTGCCCAGGGCCTCCAGGATCGGCACCGTCCGGCCGCCGGCCACCGCCTGCTTGAACGGCCCATCGGCGGTCAGCCAGTCCAACCCGTACTGCAAGCGCCGCCCGCGCAGGTCCAGCAGGCGCTCGAACACCTGCCGCCCGGTGTTCAACTGTACGTCGGCCTGGTTCTCCACCGCACGGGTGGTGGCAGCGTGCACGGCAAAATAGGTGGCGGCCACGACCACCAGCAACAACAGCGCCAGCACCCCGGCTATGCGGGTCTGAAACGTGTGGCGCCAGTGCATGGCCGCGCCCTCGGGCCGCGCTCGTCGCTCTTGGCCGTGCTTTCCTTGTGTCATACGCGTCCCTGCCGACTGCTAACCGGCGTCAAAAAAACATCCTTTTTTATGGGGAATTTTATTAAAGCAGGTTAGCTGGGACTGGGGATAAGTAAACCCAATAAAAGCTGGGTCTAGCCGTCACATTATTGACGATCAGTTCGAAAAGCGGAGGGGTAAAGTACGTTGACCGCAACCCTCCCGTTATTTCATGCAAATTGTTGCTAACGACGCCCCCCCATTGAAACCACCGCAACCCCGCCCCATCTAACCTGCATACTTACTGATGCAGGTGCCCCATGAGCGACCAGCAAGAATTTCCAGATTACGACCTCAACGATTACGCCGACCCCGAAAACGCTGAAACCGCCTCGTCCAATACTGGCCTGGCCCTGCCTGGGCAAAACCTGCCGGACAAGGTCTACATCATCCCGATCCACAACCGGCCGTTTTTTCCGGCACAAGTGTTGCCGGTGATCGTCAATGAAGAACCCTGGGCCGAAACCCTGGAGCTGGTGAGCAAATCCGACCACCATTCCCTTGCGCTGTTTTTCATGGACACGCCGCCCGAAGACCCACGGCACTTCGACACCTCCGCCCTGCCGCTGTACGGCACCCTGGTGAAGGTGCACCACGCCAGCCGCGAGAACGGCAAGCTGCAGTTCGTCGCCCAGGGCCTGACCCGCGTGCGCATCAAGACCTGGCTCAAGCACCACCGCCCACCTTACCTGGTGGAAGTCGAATACCCGCACCAGCCCAGCGAGCCGACCGATGAGGTCAAGGCCTACGGCATGGCGCTGATCAATGCGATCAAGGAACTGCTGCCCCTCAACCCGCTGTACAGCGAAGAGTTGAAAAACTACCTCAACCGCTTCAGCCCCAACGACCCGTCGCCGCTCACTGACTTTGCCGCCGCCCTCACCTCGGCGACAGGTAATGAGCTGCAGGAAGTGCTGGACTGCGTGCCCATGCTCAAGCGCATGGAAAAAGTGCTGCCGATGCTGCGCAAAGAGGTAGAAGTCGCGCGTCTGCAAAAAGAACTCTCCGCCGAAGTGAACCGCAAGATCGGCGAGCACCAGCGTGAGTTCTTCCTCAAGGAACAACTCAAGGTCATCCAGCAGGAGCTGGGCCTGACCAAGGACGATCGCAGCGCCGATGTCGAACAGTTCGAACAGCGCCTGCAAGGCAAAGTGCTGCCGGCGCAAGCGAAAAAACGCATTGATGAAGAACTGAACAAACTGTCGATCCTGGAAACCGGTTCGCCGGAATACGCCGTCACGCGCAACTACCTGGACTGGGCCACCTCGGTGCCGTGGGGCGTGTACGGAGAAGACAAACTCGACCTCAAGCACGCGCGCAAAGTGCTCGACAAGCACCATGCGGGCCTGGATGACATCAAGAGCCGCATCCTCGAATTCCTAGCGGTGGGCGCCTACAAGGGCGAAGTCGCCGGTTCCATCGTATTGCTGGTAGGCCCGCCGGGCGTGGGCAAGACGAGTGTGGGCAAGTCCATCGCCGAATCCCTGGGGCGGCCGTTCTATCGCTTCAGTGTCGGCGGCATGCGCGACGAGGCCGAGATCAAGGGCCACCGGCGCACCTACATCGGCGCCCTGCCCGGCAAGCTGGTGCAGGCGCTGAAAGACGTGGAAGTGATGAACCCGGTGATCATGCTCGACGAGATCGACAAGATGGGCCAGAGCTTCCAGGGCGACCCGGCGTCGGCGCTGCTGGAAACCCTGGACCCGGAGCAGAACGTCGAATTCCTCGACCATTACCTGGACCTGCGCCTGGACCTGTCCAAAGTGCTGTTCGTGTGCACCGCCAACACCCTGGACTCAATCCCCGGTCCGTTGCTGGACCGCATGGAAGTGATTCGCCTGTCGGGCTATATCACCGAAGAAAAAGTCGCCATCGCCAAGCGCCACTTGTGGCCCAAGCAGTTGGAAAAAGCCGGCGTGGCCAAAAACAGCCTGACCATCACCGACGGTGCCTTGCGCGCCTTGATCGACGGTTATGCGCGAGAGGCCGGCGTGCGTCAGTTGGAGAAACAGCTAGGCAAGCTGGTGCGCAAGGCGGTGGTAAAACTGCTGGATGAGCCTGACTCGGTGATCAAGATCGGCAACAAGGACCTGGAAAGCTCCCTGGGCATGCCGGTATTCCGTAATGAGCAAGTGCTGTCCGGCACCGGCGTGATTACCGGCCTGGCGTGGACCAGCATGGGCGGCGCCACCTTGCCGATCGAAGCGACGCGCATCCACACGCTCAACCGCGGCTTCAAGCTCACCGGGCAGTTGGGTGAAGTGATGAAAGAGTCCGCCGAAATCGCCTACAGCTACATCAGTTCCAACCTGAAGTCGTTTGGCGGCGATGCGAAGTTCTTCGACGAAGCCTTCGTGCACTTGCACGTGCCGGAAGGCGCCACGCCGAAAGACGGCCCGAGTGCCGGCGTGACCATGGCCAGTGCGTTGCTGTCCCTGGCCCGCAACCAACCGCCGAAAAAAGGCGTGGCGATGACCGGCGAACTGACCTTGACCGGGCATGTACTGCCGATTGGCGGGGTGCGCGAGAAGGTGATTGCGGCGCGGCGCCAGAAGATTCACGAGTTGATCTTGCCGGAGCCCAACCGTGGCAGCTTTGAAGAGTTGCCGGACTATTTGAAGGAAGGGATGACGGTGCACTTTGCCAAGCGGTTTGCGGATGTGGCGAAGGTGCTCTTCTGATAAATATCCAGACCTGATCATTCCCACGCTCTGCGTGGGAATACATCCAGTGACGCTCCGCGTCACAAAGCGGACGCGGAGCGTCCAAGGCGACGTTCCCACGCGTGGGAACGATCGGCCAACGCAAACCCCTCCTTGTCACACCTTGTCTCATCTTCGGTTATGCTCCCCCTTCGTCGTGTATTAACGGAGCCTTCATGACCGCTGCCCGCCTGTTTCTCCCCTTGAGCCTTGCCCTGCTGGCCGGATGCGCCAGTGCCCCCAAGCAAAACGTCAGCGTGGACAACCAGAGCGCCTGCCCGCTCCAGCTTAAAAACGGGCAAAACCTGATCCTCACCCTGCCCAGCAACCCCACCACCGGTTACCGCTGGGCCATCCAGGACTCCGCGGGCGGCGTGTTGCGCGCCTTGAGCCCCGAGGTCTACAGCAGCACCGAGTCCGGCGTGATCGGCGGTGGCGGCCAGTCCACCTGGCGCTTCCAGGCGTTTGCCGCAGGGCAAGGGCGTTTGCGCCTGACGTCCCAGCAACCTTGGGAGCCGGAGGCCGAACCTGTCGAAACCTTTGACTGCGCCATTACGGTGAACTGATATGCCATGGCTGATCCTTGCCTTGATGGGCGCCGGCACCTTTGTCTATGGCCTGGCGACCCATGCGACGCTGCTGTGCCTGCTGGTCAAGCCGCTGCCGGTGCTGGCGCTGCTGGGTTGGCTGCATGACGCGCCGCCCACCGAGTATCGACGCTGGATCAGCCTGGGGTTGATTTTTTCCCTGGTGGGCGACGTATTGCTCGCCTGGCCAGGCGACCTGTTTATCTTTGGCCTGGGCGCGTTTCTGTTCGCGCACCTGGCCTATCTCAAAGCTTATTTCAGTGACTGTCGGCGCTTGGCGCTGCTGCCGTTGGTGCTGGCCCTCGGCATAGGCGCAATCTTGCTGAGCATCCTGATCTCCCACGGCCTCGGTGAACTGCTGATACCGGTGGTGGTTTACGCGCTGGTGATCAGCGCCATGCTCTGGCGTGCGTTGGCGCGACTGGGCAGCGAGGTGCCCAAGCGTTCAGCGTGGCTGGCGGCGGCGGGTGCGGTGTCGTTTGTGGTTTCCGACGCGCTGATCGGCATCAATCGGTTTGTGCTGGCGTTCGAGGCAGCGCCGTATTTGCTGATCGCCACTTACTGGCTCGGGCAGTGGGGCATCACCGCCTCGGCTTTCCATCAGACAACCCGCGCATCCGAGGGCCAACTTGGCTAAAATGCCGGCCTTTCCCCCACCGTCGCCGGAACAGCCGTGAGCAAAGAACCCGATCGCCTATTCGCCCAGCCCCTGCCCCAGGTGCCGGACTTCGCCTTTAACGAGGATGTGGTGCGGGTGTTCCCGGACATGATCAAGCGCTCGGTGCCGGGTTACCCCACCATCGTCGAGAACCTCGGCGTACTGGCCGCGCAATTTGCCCAACCGGGTAGCGTGCTGTATGACCTGGGCTCTTCCCTGGGGGCCGTGACCCAAGCCCTGCGCCGCCATGTACGCACCGAGGGTTGCCGGGTGATCGCCGTGGATAACTCCGCCGCGATGGTCGAGCGCTGTCGCGAATACCTCAATGGCCAGGACTCGATGTTCCAGGAGTTGCTGCCCGTGGAGGTGATCGAGGGCGATATTCTCGCCCTGCAATTCAAACCCGCCTCGGTGGTGGCCCTGAACTTCACCCTGCAATTTATCGCCCCCCAGGAGCGCCTGGCGTTGCTTGGGCGCATTCGCCAGTCTCTGCTGCCGGGCGGCGCCTTGATCCTCTCGGAAAAGCTGCGCTTTAACGATGTTGAAGAGCACGCGCTGCTGACCGACCTGCATATCGCCTTCAAGCGCGCCAACGGCTACAGCGAGCTGGAAATCGCCCAGAAGCGCAGCGCCATCGAAAACGTCATGAAGCCCGACAGCCTCGAAGAACACCGCGAACGCCTGCTGGCGGCCGGGTTCTCGAAAGTCGTGCCGTGGTTCCAGTGTCTTAACTTTGCCTCGTTGATTGCCTTGCCATGATTGATTTGTCCCCCCTCGCCCGCCACCTGGTCGGCACTCCTTTGGCCGTGTGGGCCCAGGGCCTGCAAGCGCAGCTCGATAGCAAGATGGAAAAAGGCCATGGCGACCTGGAGCGCTGGCAGAGCGCCTTGGATGCACTGCCGAAGATCCAGCCCAACAGCGTAGATTTGCTCAACGGCCTAGCGCTGGACACCGATTGCGACGACGCCACCCGCGCACAGATGCACACGGCGCTGATGGGGCTGAGCCCCTGGCGCAAAGGCCCGTTCCACCTGTTCGGCGTGCATGTGGACACTGAATGGCGTTCGGACTGGAAGTGGTCGCGGGTCGCGCCGCACCTGAACCTCAAAGGCAAGCGCATCCTCGATGTGGGCTGCGGCAACGGCTACTACATGTGGCGCATGCTCGGCGCCGGGGCCGACAGCGTGATTGGCGTGGACCCCAACTGGCTGTTCTTCTGCCAGTTCCAGGCCGTGCAGCGCTACTTGTCCGAGCCCAAGGCCTGGCACTTGCCGTTCCCCTTCGAAGACTTGCCGGCGAACCTGGAAGGCTTTGACACGGTATTTTCCATGGGCGTGTTCTACCACCGCCGCTCGCCCATCGAGCATTTACTGGCGTTGAAAGACACCCTGGTCAAGGGCGGCGAGTTGGTGTTGGAAACATTGGTGGTGGAAGGCGACCAACAACAAGTGCTGGTGCCAGAAGACCGTTACGCCCAGATGCGCAACGTGTGGTTCCTGCCGTCGGTGCCGGCGTTGATGCTGTGGCTGCGCCGGGCCGGGTTCAGTGATGTACGGTGCGTGGATGTGAGCGTGACCACGGTTGAGGAGCAGCGTGGGACGCAGTGGATGAAGTATCAGTCGCTGAGTGATTTCCTGGACCCTGAGGATCACAGCAAGACCATTGAAGGGCTGCCGGCGCCGATGCGGGCGGTGATCATCGCTCGTAAATGACACCACTATGATCGTTCCCACGCTCTGCGTGGGAATGCCTCTTGTGACGCTCTACGTCACGCTTTGGGACGCAGAGCGTCCTGTGCTGCGTTCCCACGCAGAGCGTGGGAACGATCATCACGGTTTAGCTCGTCGGGCTTTGAAGAACTCGCTCAGTACAGCCCCACACTCCTCGGCCAATACCCCGCCTTCAAACAACACCCGATGGTTAAGAAAACCCTGGGTAAAAAACTGCCCCTGGCTTTGCACGATGCCCGCCTTCGGCTCCAGCGCGCCATACACCACCCGCGCCACCCGCGAATGCACGATCAAACCCGCGCACATGCTGCACGGCTCCAGCGTCACATACAGCGTGCTGCCCACCAGCCGATAGTTGCTGATCGCTTGTGCAGCGGCGCGGATCGCGACCATTTCGGCATGGGCGCTGGGGTCGTTGCCACTGATGGGGCAGTTGAAGCCGCGGCCGATGATTTCACCGTCCTGCACCAGCACCGCACCCACCGGCACTTCGCCCAATGCAGCGCCTTGGGCGGCGAGCGCCAGGGCTTCGCGCATAAAGTCCTGGTCGCGGCTGCGGTCGATAATCGCGGCGGGGCGAATCTGGCGCATCACGCCACCTCGATGGCGGCCATCAGGCCGGTTTCCATGTGGTCGATCACATGGCAATGGAACATCCACACCCCTGGGTTATCCGCCACCAAGGCCACGCGGGCGCGTTCGTTCTTGCCCAGCAGGTAGGTGTCGGTGAAATACGGGATCACCTTGTGGCGGTTGGACGCAAGCACCTTGAAGCTCATGCCGTGCAGGTGGATCGGGTGCTGGTACTGGGTCATGTTCTTCAATTCGAAAATGTAGCTCTTGCCCTTCTCCAGCTTGGCAATCGGGCGGTCGGCGCAGGTCTTGTCGGTGATATCCCAGGCCTGGCCGTTGATCTGCCACAGGCTGGGCGGCTTGCCGTTTTCGACATTGACCGACACCGAGCCGACCCATTCGAAATTGAAGTTGAGTTTCTCGGCATTGGCCAGGTCTGGCTCGGCAACCGGGTTGGCCGGCAGTGCCGGTGGCCATGCGGTAGGCGCGTCAGTATTGGCGACAGAGCGGAAGGTGCCAAGGCGCACCGGGCCGTTGCGCAGCGACAGTTCTTCGCCCGCCGGTGGCGCCTTGATCGCCAGGCAAATGCGCATGCCCGGGCCCAGCCAATATTCCTTGCCCAACGGGCGCGGCTCGATGGGGTTACCGTCCAGGGCATAGATCTGCGCTTCGACGCCAGGAATATTGAGGCGATAAGTCAGGGTGTTGTCGAGGTTGAGCAGGCGCACGCGAGTGATTTGCCCGGCAGGTAGCTCGATGACTGGCTGGGGCACGCCATTGATAGTCGAGAGCCGCCCGGCCGTGCCGCCACGCGCCGCTTCACGGGGGATGCTGAACTCGACAAATGCGCCCTCTTCGTCGATGTGCCAGTTCTTCAGGCTCAAGGTGCGCTCGTACTGGAAACCGGTGGGTTCGCGCTCTTCCACGATCAACGGGCCGACGAGGCCACGGCCGAGTTCTTCGCTGCTACTCACGTGAGGGTGATACCAGTAGCTGCCGGCATCGGGCACGCGGAATTTATAGTCGAAGTATTCGCCAGGCAGCACCGGCAATTGCGAGACGTAGGGCACGCCGTCCATCTCCAGCGGCAGGCGGATGCCGTGCCAGTGGATGGTAGTGGCGACTGGCAGATGGTTGATAAAGCGCACCCTCAGCCATTCGCCTTGGCGCACCCGCAACTCGGTGCCCGGCGCCGATGGGCCGAACGCCCAGGCCTGGGTCTTGTGCCCTGGCACCAACTCTACGTCCAGGGGCGCGGCGATCAGCTCGTAATCGTGCCCCGCCTCGGACTCGGCGACTTTCCCCAGCCAGTAGCGGTAGCCACCGCCGGCACCGACGCCTACTACGGCCAGACCAGCAAGACCACCCAGGATTTGTCGACGGGAGAAGGATCGGGACACAACAACCTCGCGTATCTGCCGCAGGCCAAGGGCCCGCAAAGGGCTGATACGATACACCTGCGTCGGCTAAACAGTAAGGCTTCGCATTGCCGCACATTGAAAACACCGAAGACTCATCGTGTGGGAGCTGGCTTGCCTGCGATTGCAGTGGGCCAGCTACGAATACGTAAACTGACGCTCCGCTATCGCAGGCAAGCCAGCTCCCACATTGATCTTCATTGTTTATCAGTGCTTGGCAGCGGCCAGGATCAGGGCTTTCATCTCGGCCACTGCGCCTTTGAAACCGACGAACAACGCGTGCGCCACCAGGGCGTGGCCGATATTCAGTTCGTTGATGCCCTTGATCGCAGCCACGGCTTCGACGTTGTGGTAATGCAAGCCATGGCCGGCATTGACGATCAAGCCTTCGTTGAGCCCGCAGTTCACGCCGTCAATGATGCGTTGCAACTCGTCGGCCACTTCGGTCGGCGTGCTGGCATCGGCATAACGACCAGTGTGCAACTCGATCGCCGGGGCGCCAACACGGCGGGAGGCTTCGATCTGGCGTTCGTCGGCATCGATAAACAGCGAGACTTCGCTGCCGATCCGCGACAGGCGCTCCACCGCGGCCTTGATCCGTGCTTCCTGGCCGGCGACGTCGAGGCCGCCTTCGGTGGTCAGCTCCTGGCGGGTTTCCGGTACCAGGCAGATATGCGCCGGGCGGATGCGCTCGGCGAACGCCATCATTTCTTCGGTTACGCCCATTTCGAAGTTCATGCGGGTTTGCAGCACGTCCTTGAGCAGCAGTACATCGCGCTCCTGGATGTGGCGGCGGTCTTCGCGCAGGTGCACGGTGATGCCGTCGGCGCCCGCTTCTTCGGCGTCCAGCGCGGCCTTGACCGGGTCAGGGTAACGGGTGCCCCGGGCCTGGCGCAGGGTGGCGACGTGGTCGATGTTGACGCCAAGAAGAATGCGATTGCTGGTGGTCACGGAAGCGCTCCTGAAAAGGGAAAGAATCGGTGCACAGCATACACGGGGACGTCAGGGCTTTCGAAACAACTCGCGACTGACCAGCGGCCGTCCGCCCAGGTGCACGGCCAGGGCCTGGCGCATCAGGCGCTTGGCGGCGGACAGCGCACCGGGAGCGTGCCAGTCGGCTTCGCTCATGGCCAGCAGTTCGGTGCCCTGAAACAGGCCGGGCTGCAGCAGGTACACACGCTCAAGCCCCGCATCGACTTGCAGGCGATACATGCCATCGGCGGCGATGGGCTCCCCGTGCAGGTCGTTGGCCAGTTCGAAGCCGTAGCCAAGGTCGTCGAGCAAACGCCATTCGAAAGCGCGCAGCAGCGGTTCCAGCGGACGGCCTTCAGCGAGGGCGAGCAAGGTAGCAGCGTAGTGATCGAAGACCGCCGGGTGCGGGTCTTCGGCGGGCAACAGGCGAATCAGCAGTTCATTGAGGTAAAGGCCGCTGAACAGCGCATCGCCATTCAGCCAGGCCGAGGTGCCAACGCTTTCCAGGCGGCCGACGTTTTTCAGCTCGCCCTTGCCGCGAAACTCCACGTCCAGCGCCACGAACGGCCGCGCCAAGGTACCCGCCTTGCCCCGTGCGCTGCGCAAGACTGCGCGCAGTCGGCCTTGGGGCGTGAGGAAGTCCACCAACGCACTGGTTTCGCGGTAGGCACGGCTGTGCAGGACGTAGGCAAGTTGGCTGGGGGGTGGGGATTGCGACATGAGACGGGGAATCTCTAAAGAAGGAGAGCGCTTGTGTGGCGAGGGGAGCTTGCTCCCGCTGGGCTGCGAAGCAGCCCCTCTAGCAGCCACCGAGTTATACCTGAAAAACCTCGTCGACCTTGTTGGGGCCGCTCCGCGGCCCAGCGGGAGCAAGCTCCCTCGCCACAGCAAGCCCGCCAGTCACTGTGCAACCCGTTACAGGTCGCCATAGCCCAGAGAGCGCAACGCACGCTCATCATCGGACCAGCCACCCTTCACCTTCACCCACAGGTTGAGCATGATCTTGGAGTCGAACAGCAACTCCATGTCCTTGCGCGCTTCGGTGCCGATGCGCTTGATACGCTCGCCCTTGTCGCCAATGATGATTTTCTTCTGGCCGTCACGTTCGACGAGGATCAGCGCATGGATATGCAAGGTCTTGCCCTGCTGCTTGAACTCTTCGATTTCGACGGTGATCTGGTACGGCAGCTCGGCGCCCATCTGGCGCATGATTTTCTCACGCACCAGTTCAGCGGCAAGGAAACGGCTGCTGCGGTCGGTGATCTGGTCTTCCGGGAAGAAGTGCTCGTTTTCCGGCAGGTAACCGGCGATCACGCGCTCCAGGGCTTCGAGGTTGTGGCCGTGCTGGGCTGAGATCGGCATGATCTGGGCGTTCGGCAGTTGCTCCTGCAACCAGGTCAGGTGCGGCATCAGCTCGGCTTTGTCTTCGATACGGTCGGTCTTGTTCAGCGCGACGATCAACGGGCCGGTCACGTATTGCACACGCTCGAGGACCATCTGGTCTTCGTCGGTCCACTTGGTGCGGTCGACCACGAAGATCACCACGTCGACGTCTTTCAACGCGGCCGAGGCGGTCTTGTTCATGTAGCGGTTCAGGGCTTTCTCGCCACCTTTGTGCATGCCAGGGGTATCGACATACACCGCTTGCACGTTGCCTTCGGTCTTGATGCCCAGCATGTTGTGGCGGGTGGTCTGGGGCTTGCGCGAGGTGATCGCGAGCTTCTGGCCGAGGATGTGGTTGAGCAGCGTGGACTTGCCCACGTTCGGGCGGCCGACGATGGCAACATAGCCACAGCGTGTTGCGGTTGAATCAGTCATGGCCATTCTCCACGCCCAGGGCAATCAGTGCTGCAGCGGCCGCTACCTGTTCGGCAATACGACGGCTCACACCCTGACCTCGGCTTTTTTCGTTCAATAAAGTGATTTCACATTCCACGAAGAACACCCGGCAATGGGGCTCGCCCTGGATATCCACCACTTCGTAGCGTGGCAGTTCGCAACCGCGGGACTGCAGGTACTCTTGCAGGCGGGTCTTGGGATCCTTGTTGGTATCTACCAGCGTCAGGCTTTCGATTTCCGAGGCCAGCCAGGCGACAACGCGCTCCTTGGCCGTCTCCATGCCTGCATCGAGGTAGATCGCACCGATCAAGGCTTCCAGGGCATCAGCCAGGATTGACTCGCGACGGAAACCGCCGCTTTTCAACTCACCGGAACCCAGCCGCAGGTACTCGCCCAGGCCAAAGCCTCGGGCCAGCACGGCCAGGGTCTCGCCTTTCACAAGGCGTGCGCGCAGGCGCGACAGCTGGCCTTCTCGCGCTTGGGGGAAGCGCTCGAACAGCGCCTCGCCGGCGGCGAAATTGAGGATAGCGTCACCGAGAAATTCCAGGCGCTCGTTATTACGCCCTGCAAAGCTGCGGTGTGTGAGGGCAAGGACCATCAATTCCTGATCCTTGAAGGTGTAGCCGAGCTGACGCTCGAGACGACTTAGAGAAACGGTCACGGTTTATCCATATCTAGTTGATGGCACCGGCGGCCATCGACGATTGACGCAGTGTTCAAATTCAAATCCTGATGGGTACCGGGCATCGGAAAATGTCCAAGCCCCAGAAAAGCATTCGGCGCTGTGTTCACAGCGCCGCTTGTATTACTTGATCAGCCCGACCCGCGAGAAGTTCGGCAGGTGGCTGAGCTTGGGTTCCGGCCAACTCATCCAGACCGCGAAGGCTTTGCCGACAATGTTCTCGTCCGGCACCATGCCCAGCAGATCCTTGGGAATGTTGGGGTCATCCCAGTAGCGGCTGTCGTTGGAGTTGTCCCGGTTGTCGCCCATCATGAAGTAGTGCCCGGCAGGCACTTTCCACTGGCCATCCGGCATCGCACGGTAGCGGCTCATTTCCTTGCGGATTTGGTGCTCCACCGCACCGAGTTTTTCCTGGTACAGCTCGGCGCTGCCCAAGGTATTCGGCTCGGCGCCCAACAGCTTCTCGGCCACCGACTCACCATTGATGAACAGGCGCTTGTCGCTGGTGTAGCGCACCACGTCGCCCGGCAGGCCGACGACTCGCTTGATGTAGTTGACGTTCGGGTCGCTTGGGTAGCGGAACACCATCACATCGCCGCGCTGCGGGTCACCTACCGGGATGACTTTCTTGTCGATCACCGGCAGGCGAATGCCGTAGGAAAACTTGTTCACCAGGATGAAGTCGCCCACGTCCAGGGTGGGTTTCATCGACCCCGAAGGGATCTGGAACGGCTCTACCAGAAACGAGCGCAGCACCAGCACGATGAACAACACCGGGAAGAACGACTTGCCGTACTCAACCAGCAAGGGCTCTTTGTTCAGCTTCTCGACCACCACCGCATCGGGCTGGCTGACGCTGCCCTGATAGGAAGCGATGGCCGCCCGACGACGCGGGGCGAAGAACACCAGATCGAGCAACGCCAGGAGACCACAGACGGCAACGGCAATGACCAGCAACAGCGGGAAATTTAGTGACATAGGACCTAACTATCCAACCTGAGCACCGCAAGGAAGGCTTCTTGTGGAACTTCCACGTTGCCTACTTGCTTCATGCGTTTTTTACCGGCCTTTTGCTTCTCAAGCAGTTTGCGCTTACGGCTTACGTCACCGCCGTAGCATTTGGCCAGTACGTTCTTTCTGAGAGCCTTGACGGAAGTCCGTGCAATGATCTGCCCGCCGATGGCGGCCTGGATCGCGACGTCGAACATCTGGCGCGGAATCAGTTCTTTCATCTTCTCGGTCAGTTGGCGACCTTTGTAATGCGCGTTGTCCTTGTGCACGATCAGTGCCAGGGCATCTACCTTGTCGCCGTTGATCAGCACATCCAGTTTCACCAGATTAGCCGATTGGTAACGATCGAAATGGTAGTCCAGCGAAGCATAGCCGCGACTGGTGGACTTGAGACGGTCGAAGAAGTCCAGGACCACTTCGTTCATCGGCATATCGTAGGTCACTTGTACCTGAGTACCGAGGAACAGCATGTCGCGCTGCACGCCACGCTTTTCGATACACAGTGTAATGACGTTGCCCAAGTGTTCCTGCGGTACCAGGATATTGGCCCGCACGATCGGCTCGCGCATGTCTTCGATGGCCGACAGGTCCGGAAGCTTGGAGGGGTTGTCGACGTAAATCGTTTCACCGGTTTTGAGCAGCAACTCAAAAATAACGGTTGGCGCGGTGGTGATCAGGTCCAGGTCGTATTCGCGCTCAAGGCGCTCCTGGATGATCTCCATGTGCAGCATGCCCAGGAATCCGCAACGGAAGCCGAAGCCCAGGGCGTCGGAGCTTTCCGGGGTGTACTGCAACGACGAGTCGTTGAGGGTCAGTTTTTGCAGGGCTTCGCGGAAATCTTCGAAGTCATCGGAGCTGACCGGGAACAGGCCGGCGTAGACCTGTGGCTGGATGCGCTTGAAGCCGGGCAGCACGTCGACGTCTGGCGTGGAGCTCAAGGTCAGGGTGTCACCTACTGGCGCACCATGAATGTCCTTGATGCCGGCGATGATGAAGCCTACTTCACCGGCTTTCAGATCAACGGTAGCGGTGTGCTTGGGGTTGAATACACCGACGCTGTCCACCAGGTGGATCTTGCCGGTGGACTTGACCAGGATCTTGTCGCCCTTCTTCACACGGCCATGGCGCACGCGCACCAGGGACACAACGCCCAGGTAGTTGTCGAACCAGGAGTCGATGATCAACGCTTGCAGCGGATCTTCGTAGTTGCCGGTCGGCGCGGGAATGGTGTGCACCAGGCGTTCGAGCACTTCGTCGACACCCAGGCCGGTCTTGGCGCTGCAGGTGACGGCGTCGGTGGCATCGATGCCGATGATCTTCTCAATCTCTTCCTTGACGCGCTCAGGCTCGGCCTGGGGCAGGTCGATCTTGTTGAGCACGGGCATGACTTCCAGGCCCTGCTCGATCGCGGTGTAGCAGTTGGCAACCGACTGCGCCTCGACGCCCTGGCCGGCATCGACCACCAGCAACGCACCTTCACAGGCCGCCAGCGAACGGCTGACTTCGTAGGTGAAGTCAACGTGGCCAGGGGTGTCAATGAAGTTCAGTTGGTAAGTGATGCCGTCTTTGGCCTTGTAGTACAGCGTGACGCTGTGGGCCTTGATGGTGATCCCGCGCTCGCGTTCGAGGTCCATGGAATCCAGTACCTGGGCTTCCATTTCACGCTCGGCAAGGCCGCCGCACATCTGGATAAATCGATCGGCCAGCGTCGACTTGCCATGGTCAATGTGGGCGATGATGGAGAAATTGCGGATATGACTCAAATCACTCACGGATCAACACTCAAAAAGGCTGCAGGCAGATTGCCCGCTGAAAAATAGCCGGGAATTGTACCTGATGCTCAGGCCAGACGTCATCTTTGCTGACCAATACAAAAAAGCCCCACTTTAATGGGGCTTAAAATTGTAGGAGCGAGCTCGCTCGCGAAAATCGCCAACGATAACGCGCTTATTCTAGATAAACGCGGCGTTTCGCAGACTTTCGCGAGCGCGGCTTCAACCCGCTCGGCGCAGCAGCCAGAACCCAGCCACGGCGCAGATGGCCGTGGGCACCAGCACCGCAAACAGCGGCGAGAAGCCGAATACCAGGCTCGACGGCCCAAGCAAGTCCTGGGCGATGCGGAAGGTGAAGCCCACCAGCACGCCGGTAAATACCCGTTGGCCCAGGGTCACGGAACGCAATGGCCCGAAAATGAAGGAGATCGCCATCAACACCAAGGCCGCGGTAACCACCGGCTGCAAGACTTTCACCCAGAACGCCAGCCAGTAGCGGCCATTGTTCAAACCCTGCTCCTTGAGGTAGTGGATATAGCTCCACAAACCGGAGATCGGCAGGGCTTCCGGCACCATGACCACGGTGTTGAGCAACTCCGGCTTGAGGGTGATATCCCACTGTTCGGTCGGCACATTGACCACTTCGGTGCTGGACTGAGTGCCCTTACCCACGTTACGGAAGTGCGTGGTGGTGACGTCGCTCAGTTGCCATTGCTCGCCACTGTACTGCGCGCGCTTGGCGAAGCTGGACGACAACATGTGCCGTTCTTTGTCGAAGGTGTAGCGGGTCACCCCGATCAACAGGCCACCCGGTTGCACGGCGTTGATGTGGATGAACTCGTCACCCTGGCGGTGCCACAGGCCGTGCTTGGCGCTTTGCGCATCGCCCGAACCCTGGGCCAGGGCGCGATTGGCCTGGGCGGTGGCTTCGGCCGGTGGCGCGACGTATTCACCGATCAGCACACTGCAGGCCATCAGCAGCAGCATCGGCTTCATCACCGCCCAGACGATACGGCCGATGGAAACCCCGGCGGCGCGCATGATGGTCAGCTCGCTGTTGCTGGCCAAGGTACCCAGGCCGATCAGACAGCCAATCAGCGCGGCCATTGGCATCATGTCGTAGAGGCGGCGCGGCGCGGTCAGTGCGACGTAGCTCAGCACGTCCGTGACTGTGTAAGTGTCAGTAACGTTGCCCACTTCATCAATGAAGGCGAACAGCAAGGCCAGGCCGAGAATGATGCCCAGTACCGCCAGGATGGCGATCAGTACGCTAATGCCGATGTAGCGATCAAGCTTAGCCACGGGCCAACTCCTTCAGGCCACGACGGCTCTTCATTTTCAAACGGATAGGTTCCCAGTAGAGCAGCCCCAGGCCGATCATCAGGAAAACCCCGTGCACCCACCACAGGCCCAAGGCCGGTGGCAACTTGCCCTTCTCCAGGGAACCACGGGCAGAAATCAGGATGGTCAGGTAGGCCATGTACAGCAGGATCGCTGGCAGCAACTTGAGGAAACGCCCTTGGCGCGGGTTGACGCGCGACAGCGGCACGGCCATCAGGGTCACGATAAACACCAGCAGCGGCAGGGACAGGCGCCATTGCAACTCGGCGATGGAGCGCAACTCCGGGCTGCCGAACAGCGATGAGGTGGGCAGTGCGTCGCGGTCGGTGACCTCGTCACTGATCTCGGCCTTGGGCAGCATGACGCCATAGGTGTCGTACTTGATCGCCCGATAATCCGCCAGGCCAGGGCTGCCGTCGTAGCGGTAGCCGTTTTCCAGGATCAGGTAGCGATTACCATCGGGGCGGATTTCCTGGCGACCGCTGTCGGCCACCAGAATCGAAATACCCCGATCCTTCTGGTTCTGACCTAGGTTCTTCTGGGAGATGAACACGCCGCCAAGGTTGGAGCGGTCGTCGGTCATGGTTTCGGTGTAGGTCACCCGTGAACCGTCGCTGAGCGACTGGAAGCGACCGGGCTCGAGGGTGTCGAACTCAGTCATCGCATCCTGCTTGTTCAGCAGCAGCTGGAATTGCATGGCCCCCTGGGGCGCCAGGCTCATGCTCAACCAGGCCACCACCAGGGCAACACCGGCGGCAGGCACCATGGTCATGGCCAGCAGGCGCTGCTGGCTCATGCCGGTGGCCGACAGCACGGTCATCTCGCTTTCCAAGTACAGCCGGCCATAGGCCAGCAATATGCCGAGAAACAGGCCAAGCGGCAGGATCAACTGGAGCATGCCGGGCATCCGGTAGCCCATGATCAGGAACAGTGAGCCCGGATCCAGGGCGCCAGCGGCGGCTTGGGCCAGGAACTTGACGAAACGACCACTCATGATGATGACCAGCAACACCGCACTCACGGCACTCAGGGTCAACAGGACTTCGCGGGACAGATAACGGAAGACAATCAAACCAGACACTCCAGGGTTGTCAGGCTAAGGCGGCCAAACAAGCAAGCATACCGAGTCGACCCGTTTACCACGGGCCGGCTAAAAAGATGGCGCATTATCCTGTGATTGACCGCGCCTGTCACGGAGCTTACTCATGCGCACGCACAAAGCGTGCGCCAAGGGTTGTCAGGCTCCGCTGGCGAGGTTCAAACTGCGGCCTTTGTCGCTGGCGGTTTACAACGCTGCCGAGCTTTAAAGCCGGAGTACAAGCTCCCGGCTCACAGACCTTGATAAGGGACCCGAAAATGGAATTGGTTGTAAAAAGCGTTAGCCCCGAAACGTTGAAAACCGCCACCCTCGTGGTCGCTGTCGGCGAAGGCCGCACACTCGGCGTCGCCGCCAAGCAACTGGACGAACTGAGCGGCGGCGCTATCAGCGCAGTGCTCAAGCGCGGCGACCTGGCCGGCAAGGTCGGTCAGAGCCTGTTGCTGCAGAGCCTGCCCAACCTTAAAGCCGAGCGCGTTTTGCTGGTGGGCGTGGGCAAGGATGCTGAACTGGGCGACCGTCCGTTTCGCAAGATCGTCAGCGGCATCCTCACCACCCTCAAGGGCCTGGGCGGCAGCGATGCGGTGCTGGCGCTCGATGAAATCGTGGTCAAGGGCCGCGACAGCTACGGCAAGACCCGCCTGCTGGCCGAGTCGCTGGTGGACGGCGGCTATATTTTCGACCAGTTCAAGAGCCAGAAAGCCGAACCCCGCGCCCTGAAGAAAATCACCCTGCTGACCATCAAGGCAGCCCAGGCTGAAGTCCAGCGCGCCGTCACCCACGCCCAGGCCATCGCCAACGGTATGTCATTCACTCGCGACCTGGGCAACCTGCCGCCGAACATCTGCCACCCGACATTCCTGGGCGAACAGGCCAAGGCATTGGGCAAAGAGTTCAAGGGCCTGAAGGTTGAAGTGCTGGACGAGAAGAAGATCAAGGACCTGGGCATGGGCTCGTTCTATGCCGTGGGCCAGGGCAGCGACCAGCCGCCACGCCTGATCGTGATGCAATACAACGGCGGCAAGAAGTCCGAGAAGCCTTACGCCCTGGTAGGTAAAGGCATCACCTTCGATACCGGCGGCATCAGCCTCAAGCCCGGTGCCGGAATGGACGAGATGAAGTACGACATGGGCGGCGCCGCCAGCGTGTTCGGCACCCTGCGTGCCGTGCTGGAACTCAAGCTGCCGATCAACCTGGTGTGCATTTTGGCCTGTGCCGAGAACATGCCGAGCGGCGGCGCGGCTCGCCCAGGCGATATCGTCACCACCATGAGCGGCCAGACTGTGGAGATCCTCAACACCGACGCCGAAGGCCGCCTGGTGCTGTGCGATGCCCTGACCTACGCCGAACGCTTCAAGCCCCAGGCCGTGATCGACATCGCGACCCTGACCGGCGCGTGCATCGTTGCCTTGGGTTCCCACACTTCGGGCCTGCTGGGCAATAACGACGAACTGATCGAGCAACTGCTCAGCGCCGGCAAGGCCGCCGACGACCGCGCCTGGCAACTGCCGCTGTTCGATGAGTACCAGGAACAGCTCGATAGCCCGTTCGCCGACATCGCCAACATCGGTGGCCCGAAAGCCGGCACCATCACTGCGGCCTGCTTCCTGTCGCGCTTTGCCAAGAACTTCAACTGGGCTCACCTGGACATCGCCGGCACGGCCTGGACCAGCGGCGGCAAGGACAAGGGCGCCACTGGCCGTCCGGTACCCCTGCTGACCCAATACCTGCTGGATCGCGCCAAAGCTTAAGCGGCCCCTGCGCCTCTCTGTAGGAGCGAGCTTGCTGTGGCGAGGGAGCTTGCTCCCGTTGACTGCGTAGCAGTCCCCGGCTTTTTAGGGGCACTGCGCACCACAGCGCAAGCAAGCTTGCTCGCCACAGCAAGCTCGCTCCTACAGAGGGGCAACCAGGCCAGCCCCAGGATTTCCAATGCCCCAAGTCGACTTCTATATATTGCCCAGCGCCGATCCTCTCGCGCGCCTGGACTTTGCCTGCAAACTCACTGAAAAAGCCTGGCGCATGGGCCATCGCATCTACCTGCACTGCAGCGATGCCGCCCAACGTGAAGAACTTGATGCCCGTCTGTGGCGATTCAAGGGCGAAAGCTTCGTGCCCCACGGCCCCGCCGAATCCGAACCTGAAAGCCTGGTAGTCCTGGGCTTGGGGGACAATTGCGGCGATCACCATGACTTGCTGGTCAACCTCGACCTGAAAGTACCGGCCTTTGCCCAAGCGTTCGCCCGTGTGGCGGAAGTGGTAGTGGAAGACCCGGCTATTCGTCAGGCTGCGCGGGAGAGTTTCCGTTTCTACCGTGAACAGGGCTATCCTCTGCAAGATCACCGGCTACAACGACTTTGAGTACATGATGGACACTCCCAACCCGCTGAAAAAAGACGACCACCTGCTGGATGACCTGGAGTCGATCCGTCAGTTGCTGGGTGATGACAACCTGCAACCGCCGCTGCTGACCGAGACGGTGGAGGGTGAGGTTCAGATTCCGCTGTTGTTCGACATGGTCGGCGGCAAGCCTGCCGCGCCGGCACCTGCGATTGCAGAACCCGCTCCAGCCGCCGAAAAAGCCCCCGACGCCCTGCTGCTGCACCTGGACAATGAACTGCGCGCCGCTGCGCAATTGATCATGCAGGATGTGATCGATGACTTTGCGCCGCATATCGAGGCCGAGATCAAGCGTCGGATGGATGCGCGGATGGAGCGGTTGCTCAGCCAGTACCAGTCTTAAACCTTGCATAGACCCCTGTGGGAGCTGGCTTGCCTGCGAAGGCGGTTTCTCAGTCAAAACCTTTGGTGACTGAGAAACCGCCTTCGCAGGCAAGCCAGCTCCCACATTGGTTTTGCATCGACCTTTAAACGGTCTTCAACTCGCCCTCCACGCCTTGCCCCGTTATACTTGCCGGCTTTCCTGAATAAATGCCAACTAGGGTCCCGCCGCGCATGGATAAGACCTACCAGCCCCACGCTATCGAAACTTCCTGGTACAACACCTGGGAGTCCGAGAACTATTTCGCCCCACAAGGTGCGGGCGACTCGTACACCATCATGATTCCGCCACCGAACGTCACTGGCAGCCTGCACATGGGCCATGGCTTCAACAATGCGATCATGGATGCGTTGATCCGCTTCCGCCGCATGCAGGGTCGCGACACCCTGTGGCAACCGGGCACCGACCACGCCGGTATCGCCACCCAGATGCTGGTGGAGCGCCAACTGGAAGCCACCGGCCAGAACCGTCACGACCTGGGTCGCGAGAAATTCCTGGAGAAAGTCTGGGAATGGAAAGACCAGTCCGGCGGCAATATCAGCCGTCAGATCCGTCGCCTGGGTTCGTCCGTAGACTGGAGCCGCGAGCGCTTCACCATGGACGACGGCCTGTCCGAAGCCGTTAAGGAAGCCTTCGTGCGCTTGCATGAAGACGGCCTGATCTACCGCGGCAAGCGCTTGGTCAACTGGGACACCAAGTTGCACACGGCCATTTCCGACCTTGAAGTGGAAAACCACGACGAGAAAGGCTTCCTGTGGAACCTCAAGTACCCGCTGGCCGACGGCGCCAAGACCGCTGAAGGCAATGATTACCTGATCGTCGCCACCACCCGACCGGAAACCATGCTCGGCGATGCCGCCGTGGCCGTTAACCCGAACGACGAGCGCTATCAGGCGCTGATCGGCAAATTCGTCGAACTGCCACTGGTTGGCCGCCGTATCCCGATCATCGCGGATGACTACTGCGACCCTGAGTTCGGCACCGGCTGCGTGAAAATCACCCCGGCCCACGATTTCAACGACTACGAAGTCGGCAAGCGCCACAACCTGCCGTTGCTGAACATCTTCGACAAGAATGCCGCCGTATTGCCGGCCTGCCAGGTGTTCAACCTGGACGGCTCGCTGAACGACAGCATCGACGGCAAGATCCCCGCCGAATACGCAGGTCTGGACCGTTTTGAAGCGCGCAAGCAGATCGTAGCTGCCTTCGACGCCGCCGGTTTGCTGGTCAGCGTCGACGACCACGGCCTGAAAGTGCCGAAGGGCGACCGCTCCGGCACCGTGATCGAACCGTGGCTGACCGACCAGTGGTACGTGTCCACCAAGCCGCTGGCAGAACCTGCGATTGCCGCCGTGGAAGATGGCCGCATCCAGTTCGTGCCTAAACAGTACGAAAACATGTACTTCTCGTGGATGCGCGACATCCAGGACTGGTGCATCAGCCGTCAGCTGTGGTGGGGCCACCGTATTCCGGCCTGGTACGACGAATCGGGCAAGGTCTATGTAGGCCGCGACGAAGCCGAAGTGCGTGCCAAGCACAACCTCGGCGCGGACATCGCGCTGCAACAGGACAACGACGTACTGGACACCTGGTTCAGTTCGGGCCTGTGGACCTTCTCTACCCTGGGCTGGCCGCAGCAGACCGAGTTCCTGAAGAAATTTCACTCCACCGACGTGCTGGTCACCGGCTTCGACATCATTTTCTTCTGGGTTGCCCGGATGATCATGCTCACCATGCACCTGGTGAAGAACGAAGACGGCACCCCGCAGGTACCGTTCAAGACCGTGTACGTACACGGCCTGGTACGCGACGGCCAGGGCCAGAAGATGTCCAAGTCCAAGGGCAACGTCCTGGACCCGCTGGACATCATCGACGGCATCGACCTGGAAACCCTGGTGCAGAAACGCACCTCGGGCCTGATGCAGCCGAAACTGGCGAAAAAGATCGAGAAGCAGACCCGCGACGAATTCGCCGACGGCATCGCCAGCTACGGCACCGACGCCCTGCGCTTCACCTTCTGCTCGCTGGCCTCCACCGGTCGCGACATCAAGTTCGACATGGGCCGCGTCGAAGGCTATCGCAACTTCTGCAACAAGATCTGGAACGCGGCGCGCTACGTGCTGGACAAAGGCGAAGACTGCGGCCAGAACGGCGAAGCCTATGAGCTGAGCCTGGCGGATCGCTGGATCATCTCGCAGTTGCAGCGCACCGAAGCCGAAGTGACCCGCCAGCTCGACCAGTTCCGTTTCGACCTGGCCGCACAGGCCCTGTACGAGTTCATCTGGAACCAGTATTGCGACTGGTACCTGGAACTGTCCAAGCCGGTGCTGTGGGACGAGAACGCGCCGGTCGAACGCCAGCGCGGCACCCGTCGCACCCTGGTGCGCGTGCTGGAAGTGGCGCTGCGCCTGGCGCATCCGTTCATGCCGTTCATCACCGAAGAAATCTGGCAGCGCCTGGCGCCGCTGGCCGGTATCGAAGGCAAGACCATCATGCTGCAACCTTGGCCGGTGGCCAACGAAGCGCGCATCGATGAGGCCGCCGAAAGCGACATCGAATGGCTCAAGACCCTGATGCTCGGCACACGCAACATCCGCGCCGAGATGAACATCGGGCCGGGCAAGCCGCTGGCCGTGTTCGTCAAGAACGCCAGTGCCGAAGACCAGCGTCGCCTCAGCGAGAACGATGCGCTGCTCAAGAAACTGGCCAAGCTGGAGTCGATCACCGTATTGGCTGCCGATGCCGAAGCACCGTTGTCTGCCACCGCGTTGGTGGGTGATATGGAAGTGCTGGTGCCGATGGCCGGCCTGATCGACAAGGGCGCGGAACTTGCCCGCCTCGACAAGGAAATTGCGCGCCTGCAAGGCGAAGTGCAGCGAGTGGGCGGCAAGCTGTCCAACGCGGCGTTCGTCGACAAAGCGCCAGCTGAAGTGATCGAGAAAGAACGCGCCAAGTTGGCCGAGGCTGAACAGGCCTTGGGCAAGCTGGCGGAGCAACACGCGCGGATTTCCAGCCTGTAAGGGGAAACCGTGTAGAGAAAGAGGCCTTCGGGCCTCTTTTTTTTGTCCAGGAAAACCACACCATTTCCCAATCAAAACCCTATCCCTGTGGGAGCTGGCTTGCCTGCGATACTGACGACTCGGTGTATCAGGCAGACCGAGGTGATGCTATCGCAGGCAAGCCAGCTCCCACATTTGACCGAGTTGTGTTCAGGAATGTGTGACAATGCCCACCACATTGAGCCAACACCAGAATCATCATGACCGCCCCCACTACGCCCAAACCACCGCGCAAGAAGCCTAAAACCGCCGCCACGGCCAAACCCGTCGCGCCGCGCAAAGAGGCCACCCTGCACCCGCGCAACCGCCACACGGGCCGTTACGACTTCCCGGCGCTGATCAAGACCACGCCGGAACTGGCGCAGTTTGTGATCATCAACCCCTACGGCAAAGAGAGCATCGACTTCGCCAGCCCGGATGCGGTGCGGGTGTTCAACCGGGCACTGTTGAAGTCTTTCTACGGCATCCAGCATTGGGACATCCCTGCCGACTACCTGTGCCCACCGGTGCCGGGGCGTGCCGACTACGTGCACTTCCTCGCCGACCTGCTGGCCAGCGTCAACGACGGCAAGATCCCGCGGGGCTCGATCGTCAAGGTGCTGGACATCGGTATGGGCGCCAACTGCGTGTACCCGCTGATTGGCTATATGGAGTACCGCTGGAACTTCCTGGGCTCGGAGGTCGACCCGATCGCCGTGTCCGCCGCCAAGGCCATCGTGCAGTCTAACGACCTGAGCAAGGTCATCCAGCTGCGCCAGCAACCCAACCCCAAGCAGATCCTGTTGGGCCTGCTGGAGCCGGGTGAGCGCTTTGACCTTACGATGTGCAACCCGCCGTTCCATGCATCCATGGACGAAGCCACCAAAGGCAGCGAGCGTAAATGGCGCGCCTTGGGCAAGGCAGACCCGAAACGCAAGTTGCCGGTGCTTAACTTCGGTGGTCAATCGGCCGAACTGTGGTGTGAAGGTGGCGAAGCGCGATTTGTGACGCAACTGATCGCCGAGAGCGCGCATTTTGCGCATAAAGTGCTGTGGTTCAGCACCCTGGTGTCCAAAGCGTCCAACCTGCCGGCGATCGAAACCGCGCTGAAAAAAGCCGGCGTGCTGGAAAGCCAGGTGGTGGAGATGTCCCAGGGGCAGAAGCAGAGCCGCTTTGTGGCCTGGACATTCCAGACCAAGAACGAGCAGCAGATCTGGCGCCAGCGCTGGGTTCGATAAGAATCATTGTGGCGAGGGAGCTTGCTCCCGCTGGGCTGCGTAGCGGCCCCAAAAAAATGGGAGCGCTGCGCACTCCCCCGGGGGGGAGGCCCCTCCCCCCCAAAACCACCCTCTACAATAAAAACATAGGCAATAAAAAAACGTGCCCCCGTCACTCCCAAGCAAGGGTTTTTTTGTGCGTCTTACTTGTTTACAACGT
>NZ_WJZD01000059.1:0-22665 GCF_021609665.1 Pseudomonas sp. PA-1-3F
CGCCCACCAGCCCCTTGATCAATGAGTACGGCGGCACGTTCGCTGACTTTATCCAGGGTTTCGAACCAGCCTGGAGCGTGCCCTACCTGGCCGATGTCGCCCGGCTGGAACGCTTGAGGGTCCGCGCTTATCACGCGGCGGATTGCCAGGTTCTGGATCAGCACAGCGTACTTCGGCAACTGCAAGGTTGCGCACAACTGGGGCAACTGCGTGTAGGACTGCATCCGTCACTTGCCACGCTGGAATCGTCCTACGCGGTGGTATCGGTTTGGGCGGCGCACCAGGCCGACGGGGCCATCGCCAGCTTGAACCCCTGGCATGCCCAAGGCGGGCTGGTCTTGCGCCAAGGGTTGGTGGTCAAGGTATTCGCCATCGACCGCGGGTCTGTGACCTTTATCAACCGACTCAACCAAGGCGCAGGGCTGGAAATGGCCATAGCTGATGCCCTGAAAGCCTCTGACGAATTCGACTTGCACCTATGTCTCACGCTGTTGATCAGCCACGACGCCATCACCCATTTGCATCTGCAACCAGAGGTATCGCCATGAACTTTCCCGCTCCCTGCCTGGTAAAACGAACCGTCGCACTGTTTGAAAAAATCCCCTACAGCCTGATCGCCTTTATCGCGCGCTTCTCCATTGCTGCGGTGTTCTGGAAGTCTGGCCAGACCAAGGTCGAAGGCTTTGCCATTGACCTGATCAGCGGCACCTTCCAATGGGGTGAGCCCAAACTCGCCGCCTCGACGCTCTTTTTGTTTCGCAGCGAATACCAATTGCCTCTGCTGTCGCCAGAGGTGGCCGCGCACCTGGCAACCTTTGCCGAGCACTTTTTTCCGGTATTGATTCTGCTGGGGTTCGCCACGCGCTTCTCGGCCCTGGCCTTGATAGGCATGACCTTGACCATCCAGCTGTTCGTCTACCCTGACGCCTACCCCACTCACGGCACCTGGCTTGCGCTGTTATTGTTGTTGCTTGCCAAAGGCCCCGGGTGCCTGTCCATCGACCACCTGATTGCCCGTCGTTATCGCTGAAGCCGATCCAGCGCTTCGCCGCTGCGCTTGAACCAGTCCACCAGGTAGTCGGCCAACACCTGGGTACGCCGAGGCAAACCGCCCTGGTAGGGATGCACCAAGTACATCGGCATGCTGCGTGTCTGATAATCGCGCAGCAGCCAGCGCAATCGGCCGTCAGCCAGCTCCGTGGGTAGAACGTAGGACGGCAGGCGGGCAATACCGGCGCCGACCAACGCTGCTTTTTTCAACAGGTTGTAGTGGTTGGAGGCGAAGGTGCCGCTCACCTTTACCCGCAGCAATTCGTGTTGCTGGTGGTACAACCACTCCTCGCGGCCACTGTAATGACTGTTGAGCAAACAGCTGTGCGCCGCCAGGTCCGCTGGGGTCTGCGGCTCGCCATGCTGTTCCAGATAAGCCGGGCTGGCGCAGGTCATCTCATGCCAGGCCAGCAAAGGTTTAGCCACCAAGCGTTCATGTTCGATGGCGCCCGACCGTACCCCCAAGTCAAAACCATCCCGTGCCAAGTCTCGGTAGTTGTTATTGAGCTCCAGCTCGATCTGCACCTGCGGGTATTGCTTGGAGAACTCCAGCAGCAAGCCATCGAAGAAGGTTTCACCCAACGACACTGGAACGGTCATACGCACAGGGCCAGCCAAATCATCTTTGAGCCGCGCCAATGCCTGGCGGGCGCGTTCCACCTGCACCACCAATGCTTGTGCCTGGGGCAGCAACGCCGCGCCGGCAGCAGTCAGGCTCAGCTTGCGCGTGGTGCGGTGCAGCAAAACCACGGCAAACTGCGCTTCCAACTGGCTGATGCGCTTGGACAACTGCCCTTTGCTGCAGCCCAATTGTGCGGCCGCCACGGTGAAACTGCCGGCTTCGATCAGCACGGCGAACGCCGCCAGGTCATCCATTTCGCTCATCGACTGTTTCCATTTGAAAACCAAAGGTTGCCTATTAGCACGTTTATCCAATTAAAAAGCCACACTAGACTGAACGCAAATCCCAACCCCTGTAGGAGCGAGCTTGCTCGCGAAAAACTCAAGATCGCCGCCGTGTAGTCAGTTTTACCGCGTGATCGTTGACGTTCTTCGCGAGCAAGCTCGCTCCTACAGGGCATCAGCCCAGAGGAACAGCACGATGAAAATCCTATTGATCGGTGCCAGCGGCACCATCGGTTCAGCGGTCAAGGCGGAACTGGCCCAGCGCCACGAAGTGATCAGCATCGGCCGCACCAGCGGTGACTTCCAGGTGGATATCAGCGATAGCGCCTCGATCCGTAAGCTGTTCGAGCAGACCGGTAAGTTCGACGCCCTGATCTGCGCGGCAGGCAGCGTCAACTTCGTGCCCCTGGCAGACATGAACGACAGCGATTTCGAACTGGGCCTGCGTGACAAGCTGATGGGCCAGGTCAACCTGCTGTTGATCGGCCGTGAGTACGCCAACGACGGTGCTTCGTTCACGTTCACCAGCGGCATCCTGAACCGTGATCCGATCCGTACCGGCGCTTCGGCGGCCTTGGTCAACGGTGCTCTGGACGCCTTCGTCAAAGCGGCGGCCATTGAATTGCCTCGCGGCCTGCGTATCAACTCGGTCAGCCCGACGGTACTACTGGAAGCCATGGGCAGCTATGCCCCTTATTTCCGTGGCTACAAACCTGCCCCCGCCGCCGATGTAGCGCTGGCTTACGCCAAAAGCGTCGAGGGCCTACAAACTGGTCAGACCTTTATCGTGGGGTGAGGGTGAGTGCTGTAAGAAACGCCTGAAGCTGGCAAGCGGGCTTGTGATGCACGGCCAGCCTGCGTAACGTGGCGGCACTTGCCTGGAGACCCGATAATGCGCGCCGCCCGTACCCTCGTCCTGTTTGCCTTGCTTCCTGTATTCGCCGCCTGCCAATTGTTCGAAAGCGAGCCGGCCAAGCCATCGACTGTCGGGCTGACCCGTATGCAGGGTGAGTTGACCGCGGTGGACGGCAAACTGCTGTTCCAGCCGTGCGGCGACCAGCGTAGCTACGTGGTCAACGACACCGGCGGCACCAGCGTCCTGCAGGAAGCCGCCTCGCTGGCCGGCCAGCAGGGCAAGCTGTTTGCCGACCTGCGCGGCAAGTTTTCCGGGGTCGCCAGCGGCACCCAGGGTTCAGTGGACCTGCAACAGCTGTATCGCGTCGAACGCTCGACTTCAGCGTGCTCCGACCCGGACTTCAAGCGCATGATACTGCGGGCCAACGGCCATAAACCCGCCTGGGCAATGAATGTCACGGCCAAGGGTATGGTGCTGGAACGCGAAGGCCATCCACCTTTGGCAGTACCCTACGTCGAGGAACAACTGGGCGACGGCCGCTTCAATCTGATGACTGAAGCCAACAACCAGCACATCGAACTGTGGGTGGCGCCCCAGCGCTGCGTCGACAGTGTGAGCGGCAGCCTGCAACACATGAGCGCCGAGTTGCGCGTGAACGGCCAGGTGCAGCGTGGTTGCGCAGCATTCGGCGGCTCGCGGGACGACTGATTAGGCCCTGTGCTGTTTTAACCTGACGGAAACTTGCCATTGGGGCTTATAATCGCCGGTTTGCAAAACAGCCGGCCTCCTTGCCCGCCGCCTACCGGATCCTGTCATGTTACGAATCACCGAACTCAAGCTGCCCATCGACCATCCCGAAGAAGACCTGCGCACTGCCATCGTGCAGCGCCTGGGCATCGCCAGTGATGACCTGCTCGATTTCACCCTGTTCAAGCGCAGCTACGATGCGCGTAAAAAGACCTCTGAGCTGTGCTTCATCTACACCGTCGACCTGAACGTGAAGGGTGAAGCCGCGCTGCTGCTCAAGTTTGCCGACGACCGCAACGTCAACCCGGCACCGGATGTCAGCTACAAGGTGGTGGGCCAGGCGCCGGAAGGCCTGGCTGAGCGGCCAATCGTGGTGGGCTTCGGTCCCTGCGGGATCTTCGCCGGGCTGCTGCTGGCACAGATGGGCTTCAAGCCGATCATCCTCGAGCGCGGCAAGGAAGTGCGCCAACGCACCAAGGACACCTGGGGCCTGTGGCGCAAAAGCGTGCTCAACCCCGAGTCCAACGTGCAATTCGGTGAAGGCGGCGCAGGCACCTTCTCCGACGGCAAGCTGTACAGCCAGATCAAGGACCCGAAATTCCACGGTCGCAAAGTGCTGCACGAGTTCGTCAAGGCCGGCGCGCCGGAAGAAATTCTCTACGTCAGCAAGCCCCACATCGGCACCTTCCGCCTGACCGGCGTGGTGGAAAACATGCGCGAGCAGATCATCGCCCTGGGCGGTGAAGTACGCTTCGAGCAGCGGGTCACCGACGTGTTGATCGAAGACGGCCAGTTGAACGGCGTGGTCATCGACGGCGGCGAGCAGATCCTCTCCAAGCACGTGATTCTTGCCCTGGGCCACAGCGCCCGGGACACCTTCCGCATGCTCCACGACCGTGGCGTGTACATGGAAGCCAAGCCGTTCTCGGTGGGTTTCCGTATCGAACACCCACAGTCGCTGATCGACGCCGCACGCCTGGGTAAATACGCCGGCCACCCGAAGCTGGGTGCTGCGGACTACAAGCTGGTGCACCACGCCAAGAACGGCCGTTCGGTTTACAGCTTCTGCATGTGCCCCGGCGGCACCGTCGTGGCTGCGACCTCGGAGCCCCATCGCGTCGTGACCAACGGCATGAGCCAATACTCGCGTAACGAGCGCAATGCCAACTCTGGCATCGTGGTAGGCATTACCCCCGAGGTGGATTACCCGGGTGGCCCGCTGGCCGGTATCGAGTTGCAGGAACGTCTGGAGTCCCGCGCCTACATCCTCGGCGGCAGCAACTACGAGGCCCCCGCGCAACTGGTAGGTGACTTCATCGCCGGCAAACCCTCCACCGCGCTGGGCAGTGTGGAGCCGTCCTACAAACCCGGCGTGTCGTTGGGCGACCTGGCCCTGGCCCTGCCGGACTTCGCCATCGAAGCCATCCGCGAAGCCTTGCCGGCGTTCGAGAAACAGATCAAAGGTTACTCGCTGCACGATGCGGTGCTGACCGGCATCGAGACCCGCACCTCATCGCCCTTGCGCATTACCCGCAACGAGTCGATGCAGAGCCTGAACGTCAAAGGCTTGTTCCCGGCCGGAGAAGGCGCGGGGTATGCCGGTGGGATTCTCTCGGCGGGTGTCGACGGGATTCGGATCGCCGAGGCGTTGGCGCGGGATATGCTCGGCATCCACGGTTGAAGCTTCGAGTTGTAAGCTTCAAGCCACAAGCTAAAAACAGGTATGCATCCTGCTTTTCTTGTAGCTTGGAGCTTACAACTTGGCGCTGCTTGTCAGATATTAGCGCGCAGGATGTTAGCGGGTAGCGCCTCACCGCGCTCGACACTCGCCGCAACCGCCGCGATCAACCCTTCCAGCTCATAGCCCTGCCCCGCCAGCCAAGCTTGATCGTAATAGGTCGTGGCATAGCGCTCACCACCATCGCACAAGATCGCAACGATCGACCCCGACTCCCCCGCCGCTTTCATCTGTTGCGCCGCCATCAGCGCACCGATCAGGTTGGTCCCGCTGGACCCGCCAACCCGTCGCCCCAAACGCTCAGCCAGGTAATGCATGGCCGCCAGGGACAATGCATCCGGCACTTTGACCATGGCGTCAATCACCGCGGGCAGAAACGATGCCTCCACCCGTGGGCGACCAATCCCTTCAATCCGTGAGCCACAGTCCAGGCGCAGGCTGGCGTCACCACTCTGGTAGAAGTCGAAGAACACCGAGCGTTCGGCGTCGGCACATAGAACACGCGTGCAATGTTGACGATAACGCACATAGCGGCCCAGGGTCGCGGTGGTGCCGCCGGTGCCAGGGCTGGAAATCAACCAACTCGGCTCCGGGTGCTGTTCAAAGCGCATCTGCTGGAAGATCGATTCGGCGATGTTGTTGTTCGCCCGCCAGTCGGTGGCACGCTCGGCGTAGGTGAACTGGTCCATGAAGTGCCCCCCGCTTTCCTGGGCCAGGCGTTCGGATTCGGCGTAGATCTGCGTCGGGTCCTGGACCAGATGGCTCTTGCCACCATAGAAGGCAATCTGGGCGATCTTCTCTTGGGACGTGGTCGCGGGCATGACGGCAATGAACGGCAAGCCGAGCAAGCGCGCGAAGTAGGCTTCAGAGATCGCGGTGGAGCCGCTGGACGCTTCAATAACGGGGGCGCCCGGCTTGAGCCAGCCATTGCACAGCGCATACAGGAACAGCGAGCGCGCCAGCCGGTGTTTCAGGCTGCCGGTGGGGTGGCTGGACTCATCCTTGAAGTACAACTCGATGCCTGGCAAACCCGGTAATGGCAGCGGGATCAGGTGGGTATCGGCGCTCCGCTGGAAGTCCGCTTCAATGATACGAATGGCTTCGCGGGCCCAGGTACGGTGGTCGCTCATGGTGGATTCTCTAAAGGTTTTCAGCGGTGATCTTAGGATGTTTCCCACGCTTCACACAGATACAGTGACGACGCAATTGGACACACAATTGCTAGTCTCTAACCCACCGATGTTCCGGCCAACCACTTATAACAAATAAGAATATAACTTTTGTTTTAACAACTAACGGTACGGGTTAGGGTACCCACCTATTGAACCTGGATTGGAGAGCATCCCTTGCCTCTGCGTAGCACTTTCACCCGTTTCTTCCAGCTGGAAGCCGCCAGTGGTCTGTTGTTGATCGCCGCCGCCGCTTTGGCGCTGATTATCAACAACTCACCGTTGTCGCACCTGTACAACGCCTTTCTCGACACGCCGGTGGTGGCTCAGGTTGGCGCGTTGAAAATCGCCAAGCCGGCGCTGCTTTGGATCAACGATGGCCTGATGGCCCTGTTTTTCCTGCTGATCGGCCTGGAGGTCAAGCGTGAGCTGCTGGATGGCCACCTGTCCAAGCCTTCGCAAGTGGTGCTGCCTGGCGCAGCGGCCATCGGCGGCATGGTTGTGCCGGCGCTGATCTACTGGGCGCTTAACAAGGACAACCCGGCCGCCCTGGCCGGCTGGGCGATCCCCATGGCCACCGACATTGCCTTTGCGCTGGGCGTTCTGGCCCTGCTGGGCAAGCGCGTACCAGTGTCGCTGAAGCTGTTCCTGATGACCCTGGCGATCATTGATGACCTAGGCGCCATCATCGTCATTGCCTTGTTCTATTCCGCTGACTTGTCCACGGCATCCCTGGCGGGCGCGGGGGCGTGCTTGATTGCGCTGATTGCGATGAACCGCCTGGGCGTGATCAAGCTGGGGCCGTATATGATCATCGGCCTGATCCTGTGGGTGTGCGTGCTCAAGAGCGGTGTGCATGCGACCTTGGCGGGTGTAACCCTGGCGTTCTGCATTCCACTGCGCACCAAGAATGCCGAAACCTCACCGCTGCTGAGCCTGGAACACGCCCTGCACCCCTGGGTGGCCTACGCCATCCTGCCGCTGTTCGCGTTCGCCAATGCCGGTGTGTCACTCACCGGTGTCAGCCTGGAGAGCTTCACCCACTCCGTGCCCATGGGCATCGCCGCGGGCCTGTTGATCGGCAAGACAGTCGGTGTGTTCGGCCTCACCTGGCTGGCGATCAAGACCGGCATCGCCTCACTGCCCAGCGGCGCCAATTGGGGCCAGGTACTGGGCGTGGCGATCCTGTGCGGGATCGGCTTCACCATGAGCCTGTTTGTCGGCTCCCTGGCGTTTGTGCCGGGCGCCAGTGAGTTTGCCGGTGAAGATCGCATGGGGATTCTGACCGGGTCGATCCTGGCGGCCTTTATCGGGTATGCGGTGACGGCGATGGCAAGTCGCAAGAAAGCCGTCGTTGCATGATTGAAGTCAGTCAGTTGTAGGAGCGAGCTTGCTTGCGAAAAACTTGGAGGCGCCGCGTTCATTCATTGAGCACGCGTTATCGTTAACGTTTTTCGCGAGCAAGCTCGCTCCTACAAAAAAAACCCCCAACCGGTCACCCGGTTGGGGGTTTTTCTTCGCCTGTAGCTCAAGGCTTAGCGAGTAACGCGGCTGGTACCGTCGACGGTCATGATGCGTACGCGGTCACCAATGCGGAAGATTTCATTTTCCTGCACGGCTTGTACGTAGGCACGCATGCTGCCGTCGTCTTCGCGCACGGTGATTTCCACGCCCTGCGTACGGGTCAGGCCTTCTTCGGTGGCCGAGCCCAGCAGGCCGCCCGCAACTGCGCCGATCACAGCAGTAACGATGCTGCCACGGCCGCCACCGATGGCGCTGCCGCCAACGCCGCCGATGACTGCGCCCGCGGCGCCGCCGATTGGGGTCTTGGTCCCTTCGATCTTCACCGGACGCAGGGATTCGATGGTGCCCATGCGAACGGTCTGTACACGACGCGCCTCATCACGAGAGTACGAGTCGCCGGTCAGACTCGAGGCGCAGCCACCCAACAGCAACGACAGGGTGGTAAAGCAGGCAACTAGTAAAACGGACTTACGCATAGCATCAACTCCAAAGGACAGGTATTCATTAAACGCTGTGGCTTGGCGCGTGTCACGGCGCACCAGGCAGAAACTTGCTTTCATTCAGCCTGAGTACAGACTGCCAGCACCAGAGAACTCGACGAACGGTAACCAAGCCAGGGTACGGAACCATGCCATAACCGGCTCGATCAGTGTAGCCGCACAGCCGAAAGCGTCCGAAGTCTCTTGAACAGAGACTTCGACGCAACGGTGTTGATTCAGGTGGAATGACGAAAGGTGACGCTCAGGGCGCCAGGCGCTCGCGGCACCATTGGCCGTCTTGCAAGCGGTAGTTGAGGCGATCATGCAGGCGGCTGGCGCGGCCTTGCCAGAACTCGATGCGCTCAGGCAGTAAACGGTACCCACCCCAATGCTCGGGGCAATCGGGCTGGGTATCGCTGAAACGCTCTTCAGTGGCCTTGAGCAGCGCCTGCAGCTCTTCGCGATCACGAATGACTTTGCTCTGCGGAGAGGCCCAGGCGCCCAGGCGGCTGCCCAACGGTCGCACCTGATAATAAGCATCCGACTCTGCAGGCGTGACCTTGGCCACGCGCCCTTCAATGCGTACCTGGCGCTCCAGGGTTGGCCAGAAGAAGGTCATGGCCGCAAACGGCCGCGCCGCGAGTTGTTCACCCTTGGCGCTCTGATAGTTGGTGAAGAAGGTAAAGCCCTGTGCATCCAGGCCCTTGAGCAGCAGGATGCGGCAGTGCGGGCGGCCGTCCTGATCCACCGTCGCCAGCGTCATGGCATTGGCCTCCACTGGCGGCTGTTCGGTTTTCACCGCATCAGCAAACCAATGGTGGAACAACGCAAACGGCTCGTCCGGGGCCTGGGCCTCGCTCAAACCGTCCCGTGTGTAGTCACGGCGCATATCGGCCAGTGCCTGGGTCATGCGGCTTTATCCTTGTGGTTCAACAGCTCAGTTCTTCGCCTGGTCGTTCGAAGCGGGTGCCGCCTTGGCTTTTGCCGTGGCAGGTTTCTTCGCAGCCGGCTTGGCCGCAGCCTTTTTAGCCGCTGGCTTGGCCGCCGCTTTCTTGGCCGTGGCCTTTTTGGCAGGCGCTTTGGCCGCCGGTGCTGGCGCAGGCACATTCTGCACCGCGACCATTTCGGCTACGGGCGGGGTCTTGCCGGAGTTGTACTTGCTCAGCAGTGCCAACATCGTTGTACGCTGAGTGAACATGATTTCCATGCGACGGTTCAGCGCACGCCCCTGATTGCTGTCGTTGGCGGCACGCGGCATAAGGTCGCCCATGCCACGCAGCATCAAGCGATCCTGTTTCAGACCACTCAGGCTGAAAATCGAGGCAATGGACTGCGCACGTTCCTTGCTCAACGCCTGGCTGGCCGGGGCGCTGCCCGTGGCATCAACGTGGCCCAGCACCAGTACGGCGGTCTTCGGGTCAGCTTCGACGGCCTTGGCCACCCGCGTGAACGGGCCCAGGGTCACCGGCAGCAACATGGCCGGACGCTTCGGGTTGTAGGAGCCGTCTACCGGGGCAATCACCACCAGGGTGTTGTCACGGCGCTCCAGTTGCAGGTTGCTGTCCTTGATGGCGGCACGCAGGCGTGGTTCGTATTCGTCCAGCCAGGCTTGGGTGATCTTCGGGTCAGGCATTTGTACATTGGTCACATCGACCTTGGCCAATGGCTTTGGCTTGCTTTCGAACGGCCACCACCAGCGCGGCTCGCTGTCGGTCTTGGCGACGACAGGTGCGGCGTCCGAGGCCGGGGTTGCCGCCTTGAGGTCGGCTTTCAGGTCGGCCTTGGCGTCGGCGGCTTTGTCTTCGGCACTCTTGGTGGAAAACGGCCACCAGCTGTAACCGGTGTCGGCTTTGGCAGCCGGGGCAGCGGCAGCAGCGGTGACAGGCTCAACAGGCTTGGCACCGGCGGCCGGCTTGGCGTCGGGTTTGGCATCCGACTTGGCGTCGGTCTGGGCCACTGGATCCTTGGTCGCCGTTTTGTCAGATCCAAATGACCACCAATGCCCACCTTCGGCATCATTTTGTGGAGTTTGTGCACAACCCGTAATAGTGAGGCACAGCGCCAGTGCCAAAGACTTGTTCGATAACATGAGATATCCACAAAATGAGAAAAAACCAGAGGGTCGCAGGACCCGTTAAACAGACGCTAAAAGAACATTCAAGTTACAACATGTCGTTCAGCATCTTTTTTATACTTGCCTTTGTAACAAAAAATTGTGAAACAGCAAGGGGTTTATAGACAACCGGCCAATATTCCGACCAACTTCTGGGCCCGCGGGTCCATAAGTACGTAGGGACCCAGGGTATTAGTCACAAAACCGAAGGCTACATCATGTTCAGGGTCGGCAAACCCGACTGAGCCCCCTGCCCCGGGATGCCCGAATGCACGTGGTCCGAGGCCGAACGTGGCATTGGGCAACTGCGGTTGATCCAACATGCAGCCCAGGCCGAAGCGGGTTTGGGTCAATAAAGTTTTATCCAGCCCGATACTGTGCTCGCGGGTCAATTGTTCGAGCATGTCGCTTTCCAGCAAACTACCGTCCAACAAACCACTATAAAACCCGGCCAGGCTGCGTGCATTACCGTGGCCATTCGCCGCAGGCTGCTGCATGCGCCGCCATTCAGGCTTATTAGTGCTGGTCAGAATAGACGGTGGATTGGCAAATGCACGGGTAGTCATCGCCGTCGGCTCGCGCATCATTACTTGAAGTAACCGTTGCGCGGCTTCATCCCCCATAGTGCCTTTGCTGCGCGCTATATGAGCGACGCGATAAAACTCTTCATCCGCCAGGCCTACATGGAAGTCCAGCCCCAATGGGCGTGCCACCCGCGCCACGATCGACTCCCCCGGCCCGCGCCCGTCGGCGCGACGCAACAGTTCGCCAACCAGCCAGCCGTAGGTGATTGCCTCATAGCCGTGGCCCTGGCCCGGTGTCCACCACGGGGCTTCTGCCGCCAGGGTATCGACCATCAATTGCCAGTCGTACAACGCTTGGGTGGGCAGCATTTCGCGGATGGCGGGCAGCCCGGCCTGGTGGCAGAGCAACTGGCGCAGCGTGATCGCGTCCTTGCCAGCAGCGGCAAACTCCGGCCAGTACTCGGCTACCGGCGCATCGAGCTTGAGCTTGCCTTCGGCCACCAGTTGCAGGGCAGTCACTGCCGTGAAGGTCTTGGTGCAGGAGAACAGGTTGACGATGGTATCGCTGTGCCAGGCCTCGGCACCGTCCTTGTCGGCAGTACCGGCCCACAGGTCGACGACGGTTTGCCCGCCGATCTGGATGCACAGCCCGGCACCACGCTCCTGAGGATCATCGAACAGGGCGGCGAAGGCTTCGCGCACCGCTTCGAACTGCAGCTCGTAATGACCCTGAATCTGCACCTAAGTCCCCTCGGAAAACACCATGAAAAGTGGTCGCCATTCTTTCAGCCATTGTAGGTTTTGTGAACCCGTCAACGATGAATCAATGACCGTTTCCAGCGTGCCCACCGGCATGCCCAGCGCCCTGCCCCGCGCCTTTGCCGTCGCGCCCCGGCTTGCCGGCTTCACTTTCACGCATCGCTTGGGTGGCCTTGGCTTTTTGCGCCTCACGGCCCAACTGGTCGAGCGCGGCCAGGTTGCTCTTGCGCACCGTCTCGACAAAGCCCTGGAAGGGTACATCGGTGATGCCGACCAGGCCGAAATGGCCGTTTTCACCATCCAGCAGACGCCCGGTGACCGGCTGGTCCAGGTACTGGAACCAGTGCACCCCGACAATCGACGGCTCGGCCACCGCCTGCTTGAGGAACGCGGAGTACGCCGCGCCGCGGTCCTCTTCGCGGGCCAGTTGCGTCACGCCGCCCCAGAACGGGCCGCGGTCGGCGGAGCCAAAGTTGAATTCGGTGATCAGTACCGGTTTGTCCAGCGCACGCAGGGCGGCGAAGTCGTAACCGTCCTGGGGTTTCAAGGTGTACATGTTGAAGCTCAGCACGTCGCAATACTGCGCGCACGAAGCGACGGCCTCGGGCGTGCTCACCGCAAAACGGCCGCCCAGCAACAGCTGGTTGGGTGCGTGCCACTTCAGCGAGTCGGAAATGGTCTTGAAGTAAGCATCGGCGAAGGTCTTCTGGAAATACTTGAAGTCGGCTTCGATTTCCGGGTGTTCAGGGCTGGGCATCGGCGGCTCGAAGCCTGGGTCTTCCATCAGTTCCCAACCAGCCAGTTGAATACCCCAGGCTTTGGAAAGGCCCTCTTCATTGCGATATTTATCGCGCAGTTGCTTGAGGAAGGCGCGCTTGGCCGGCACGTCGGTGGTCATGCGCAGGGTGCCGTACGCCAGGGCGTAGCGAGATTTTGCATCCTCGCCAGGACCGGCCCAGGCCAGTTCGTTGTCGGCAAAGAAACCGATCAGCCAAGGATCGTCACGGTGATCGCGTGCGGCAATAGCCACTGCGCGCTCGGTGGCCATGGCAAAGCGCGGGTCGAACGGATCGGGCATGCCGCCCCACCAGTCGGTGCCGGTGCTGATGCTGGCATAGTCACCGACAATCGACAGCGGCAAGGTGTACGGCACGCGGTCGGCAGTAGCCAGGTCCGGATCGCTCCAGTTGCCGACGGTGTTGAAGCCCCAGGCTTGCAGGCGATCGAGGGTGTGGGTCACCCAGCGTGGCTGGTCCAACGCGTCCCCGCCGTAAGTACGTTGCAGGTTGGCCCCATAGAAATCGTACCAACGCCCCGAGCCAAAACCGCGGCCTTCACCGGCGCCGTTGCCGGTGCGGCTGTCGTCGCTGCCGTAGTACTTGTCAAAGGGTTCGCCGGCCTTGGGCAGCGCCGCGAACATCCACTCGCGCCCCGCCACGTAGGTCTGGCTGTTGTCCGGCGCCACGGTGTTCACCCCCAGCGAGTAGAACGGATGCCCCTGCGGCGTCACCAGGTACCAGCGGCCGTCGCGCTTCTGGGTGCGGAAAAAACCGCTGGCATCGAAGGCCGGGCCCTTCTTCCAGCCACCGTATTGATCCAGGGAGGACTTGTCCCGCTCGGCCAGCCAGGTCTTGAGCTGCTGTTGTTCCTTGGCGGCCGATGCCTTGAGTTGCTCGTCGCTGCTGACCTTCTCCGGCCAGCGTGCGCGGTTGGATTGGCCATAGGCATCCACCAGTTCAGTGTAGGCAGCCTTCAATACCGGCTCGCTGTCCTGCACGCCGAAGCGCTCCAGCAGGATACTTTGAGCGGCATTGGGCTTGAGCATCGACAGGGTCACCGAGACGATCTGGCTGCGGTCGATTTCCCCGGCGCTGGCGGCCAGCAATACCCGTTGGCCATCCACCGTCATCGGCATCGGCGGGCCGGCCTTCATGCCCTGGCTCAGCGGTGAGTTGGCTTGCAGCGGGACGAGCAGCGTCTGGGCCGGGCCGGCCGGCAGGTCGATGCGGCTGACGAGCGTCTTGCCGTCGGCGCTCTGCACCTTGACGTAAAGGGTCAGCGCCCAGTTCATCGCGCTCTGGATACGCAGGCTCATGGCGCTCGATTGCGACCAGTCCCACGTCCCCGTCTGCGGGCTGAGCACCAGGCTCGGCTCGGCCGCTGGGTTGAAGGTGATGCGGCGCAGCACCTCGCCTTCGGGCGTTTGTTCGGCATTGTATTGCGGCAGGCTGGCGTCCTGGGTCGCCACCTTGACCACATCGGCCGGCCGGACGAAGTTGAACAGCGTTTGTTGCCCCTCGGGCGCCGCCATCAACGGCGCAGCGAACAGCAGGGCAAAAAGAGCGGGCAGCGTGCGAATCATACGAACAAGGTTCTCCCAAACGGCCGATGACTGGCCTGATGATAGTGATGAGATAGACCACAGAGTGGGCGAATCCGCCCACGGTGGCTTAAGAAATTTCGCGCCTGAACGGCGGCAATGCATTGAGGATCGCCTTGCCATAGCGCTGGGTAACCAGGCGACGGTCGAGCAAGGTGATGGTGCCGCGGTCTTCTTCGGTACGCAGCAGACGCCCGCAGGCCTGCACCAGCTTCAGTGAAGCATCCGGCACCGAGATTTCCATGAACGGGTTGCCGCCCCGGGCTTCGATCCATTCGGCCAGTGCGGCCTCGACCGGGTCATCCGGCACCGAGAACGGGATTTTGGCGATCACCACGTGTTCGCAGTAGGCACCGGGCAAGTCCACGCCTTCGGCAAAGCTGGCCAGGCCGAACAACACACTGGAATCCCCACCGTCGACCCGCGCCTTGTGCTTGTTCAGGGTTTCCTGCTTGGACAGGTTGCCCTGGATAAACACCTGCTTGCGCCAGTCGCGGTCGAGGCCGTCGAACACGTCCTGCATCTGTTTGCGCGACGAGAACAGCACCAGGGTGCCGCGGGAGCCTTCCACCAACGACGGCAGATCGCGAATGATCGCCGCCGTGTGCGCCGCAGCGTCCCGCGGGTCGGCCTTGAGGTCTGGCACCCGCAGCACGCCGGCGTCAGCGTGATGAAACGGGCTGGGCACCACGGCGGTGACGGCCTTTTTCGGCAGGCCGGCGCGCATGCGGAAGCGGTCAAAGGTGCCCAGGGCCGTCAGCGTGGCCGAGGTTACCAGGCAGCCGTAGGCGACGTTCCACAGGTTGCGGCGCAGCATTTCAGCGGCGAGGATCGGACTGGCGTTGACCTCGATATCGAACAGCGCACCGCTTTCCGACAACGTCAGCCAGCGGGCCATGGGCGGGTTGTCTTCCGGGTCTTCGACGGTAAAGGCGGTCCACAGCTCCCAATTGCCTTGGGAACGAGACAGCAAACTGCCGAACAAGGGATACCACTCTTCGGCCTGGTTGCTGGCGATGCCGATATTGACCTCGCCATCCATGCCTTCCTTGAGCAAGTCCGTCAGGCGGGTGAACAGGTCGGTCAGGCGTGAAAAGCCTTTCTTCAGCTCGATGCCCATTTCGCGCATGTGCTCGGGGATCATCCCGCCGACAAAACGATGGCGCGGGCGCTCACGGCCTTCGACGTCTTCACCGGGCTTGAAGTCCGCCACCTGCTCGCAGGCGCTGAACATGAACTGCTGCTGGGTCTTGATCTCGCGCGCCAGCTCCGGCACTTGCTCGATCAACTTGCCCAGGTCGCCGGGCAACGGGTGCTGGGCCAGTAATTTGGTAAGGTTCTTGGCAGTGGTTTCCAGCCAGTCGGCCGTGGAGCGCAAGCGGGTGTAATGGGCGAAATGGCCAATGGCCTTGTCTGGCAGGTGGTGGCCTTCGTCGAACACATAGAGGGTGTCGCGTGGGTCGGGCAGTACCGCACCGCCACCCAGGGCCAGGTCAGCCAATACCATATCGTGGTTGGTGACGATGACATCTACCTTGCCCATGCCTTCGCGCGCCTTGTAGAAGGCGCACTGGCCGAAGTTGGGGCAATGGCGGTTGGTGCATTGGCTGTGGTCGGTGGTCAGGCGCGCCCAGTCTGAATCTTCCAGGGCGGTGGGCCAGCTGTCGCGGTCGCCGTCCCATTTGTTGCCGGCCAGCTTCTCGATCATGCTGGTAAACAGCTTCTGGCTGGCCTCATCCACCTCGATCTTGAAGCCTTCTTCTTCGAACAAGGAGGCAGTGGCGGTTTGGGCGTGGCCTTCCTGCAGCAATACGTCGAGCTTGGACAGGCACATATAGCGGCCACGGCCCTTGGCCAGGGCGAAGGTAAAGCTCAAGCCGCTGTTGCGCATCAGGTCGGGCAAGTCTTTGTAGACAATCTGCTCTTGCAGCGCGACGGTAGCGGTGGCGATCACCAGGCGCTTGCCAGCAGCCTTGGCCGTGGGAATCGCGGCCAGGCTGTAGGCCACGGTCTTGCCGGTACCGGTACCGGCCTCGACGGCCACTACCGCAGGCTCACCCTCGCGGCGGCCTTCGTCGTCGGTGTCGATATCCCCGAGGACTTTTGCCACTTCGGCGATCATCAGGCGTTGGCCGTAGCGCGGTTTCAAGCTCTTGGCTTCGAGAAAACGCGAATAGGCGCCCTGGATCGTGGTTTTGAGTTCAGTGCTGATCATGGATAGTCGGGCGCAAAAAACGCTGGATAAATTTTCAGTGGTTCGGATCGGCCGCTATCATACCCCGCTAATTAATCCCGCGCAGAACGGAGTACCACAATGACCGCGTTTAGCCTCGCCTATACCCTGCATGTACTGGCCGCCTTGATCTGGGTAGGCGGCATGTTTTTCGCCTGGATGATCCTGCGCCCCGCCGCCGTGGCGGCACTTGAGGGCCCTGCCCGGCTCAAGCTGTGGGCAAATGTGTTTCAACGTTTTTTTGTTTGGGTATGGGTGGCGGTGGTGCTTTTGCCGATCAGCGGCATTGGTTTGCTGCAACTGCGCTTCAGTGGTTTTGAGACCGCGCCGCGTTATGTACAGGTGATGATGGGGTTGTATCTGGTGATGACGGCGTTGTTTATCCGCATCCAGGCCTTGAAGTTCCCGGAGCTGAAGGCAGCGGTGGCGGCTGAGGATTGGCCGGCGGGCGCGGCAGCGCTGGGGCAGATTCGCAGGTTGGTGGGGATTAATTTGATCGTGGGGTTGGTGGTGGTGGCGGTGGCTTCGGCTCGGCCGATGTTCTGAGCTGTTGGCTTGCCCTAACGCGTGTAGGAGCGAGCTTGCTCGCGAAAAACTCACAGACGCCGCGTTTATTCAGGAAGCACGCGTTATCGTTGACGTTTTTCGCGAGCAAGCTGGCTCTTACAGCCGCTGGATGGTCACAGACCCCGCAGGCCCAGCCGGCCCCGGTTGCCCCTCCAACCCTGGTCGGCCCTTTTCGCCGCCGTCCGCGCGGTACACCAGGCAGCCCTTGGACTGCCCGCCCTTGCCGGGTTTACCTGCAACACCCGCCAGGCCTCCAGCCCCGCCATCGACCCAGACCTTGATCTGTTCAGCCGGGAATTCCTGTGGCAACTCCAGGCGTACCTGGGCGCCCGCTGCCCCTGGCCGGCCATCGCCGCCGTTATCGCCATTAAAGCCGCGCCCGGCTGAACCCCAGGTGCAACCCGGGTCCACGCCGTTGGCACCGTCCAGGCCCGCATATCCTTGGGCTCCAGCGCCACCACGGGCATCCACCGACAGCGCTTCGGCAGTCAGCGAGTTAATGCGCAAGGTCAGATCACGCCCAGCCTTGGCGGGTTTTTCGTGGGTGCCGGGGGCGCCCCGTGAAGTGATCTGGCTACCGTGCTCCAGCTGCGCCTCGCGCACTTGCATTTGCAAGGCGGTATTGCCGGGCACAATGGTGATGCGTGCGTCGCGCCCCAAGTGCAGCTCATCCACCGTGACCTGGCTGATGGTGGCCGGAATCAGCAAGGTGCCGTAGTCCGCTACGTCCAGGCGCTCGAGCTGCAACACGCTGGTGCTGCTGGGCAGGCGCATCAACGAATTGGTTTCGACACTGACGCTCTGGGCCAGGGCAACGGGGCTGACCAACAGGGCCAGCAGAAAAACCTTACGCATCATGGGGCTCCTGAGTGTTTTCAAATTTTTCTTTGAGCGCACAGTAACGACTTCTACCGGCGATTTGCCAGTGAAGGATCAAAAAACTTCAGTTCCACCTTGGTGGGTATCGACCGCCGCGCTCTAGGCCCACGCGCCCAGCCGCGCTAGTCTCTACGGTCTTGATGCGAGGATCTGCAATGACCGCTGGAATTTCTGCCCGTACGCCCCAACAAGCCTTGGCGGCCCTGCTGGACCTTCACAGGCCAAAACGCCTGTTGTTAGTGGGCGCCAGCCAATTTCCGGCGCTGGATGCCTTCCGGGCTGCGCACGCGGATACCGAGGTGTTCTATGCCGCGCCAGGGCCGTTGCCGGAAGACCTCGCGGCGCAGCGCTTTGACCTCGCGCTGGTGGTCGACTGCCTGGAGCACCTGTCCAAACCCCAGGGCCTGACCCTGCTCGGAGGCATCCGTAACCTCAACGCCAGCCGCATTGCCGTGCTGGTCGACCTGGGTGCCTGCGACTGGAAGGACACCGACTTTTTCTCCCTGGCCCTGCAAGCCGGCGAACGCTTCCAACGCGATGATCAGGTGCTGACGCTGTTTACCTATGATCTGCTTGACTATAAACAGGTGCCGGACTGGCTCAACGCCCGCTTCTGGGCCAACCCGGAAAACTTCGGAAAGTATTGGTGGTAACCCGATGAGTACATCCATTTGCCCGTGCGGCAGCGGCAATCTGCTGGATGCCTGCTGCGGCCATTATCACGCCGGCCACCCGGCCCCCTGCGCCAGCGCGTTGATGCGCTCGCGCTACAGCGCCTATGTGCTGGGCCTGGTCGATTACCTGGTCGCCACTACGCTGCCTGCGCAACAGGCCGGCCTGGACCGCGACGCCATTGCCGCCTGGAGTGCCCAGAGCACCTGGCTGGGCCTGGAGGTGGAAAGCTCCGAGGTATTCGGCGGCCAGCCTGAGCACGCCTTTGTCACCTTTACCGCGCGCTGGCATGACGCTGCCGGTGAACATAGTCACCGCGAGCAGTCTTCTTTCGTACAGAATGAAGGGCGCTGGTACTTCATCGATCCTACGGTAGAAGTGAAGGCCGGACGTAACGATGCCTGTTTGTGTGGCAGCGGGCAGAAATTCAAGAAGTGCTGTTCCAGCTACTTCTAATCACTCGACGGGGATAGCGCCATGCTTCGAATGTATAGCTTGATGCTGGCGTTGACCCTGGGCCTGACCGGCTGCGCATCCTGGTTCGAAGACGACGCGCCGCCCCCCCACGTTTCCCTGGTCAAGGTCGAAGTGGTGCGGGCCAAGCTGCTGGAACAGAAATTCAAGCTGTACTTTCGCGTGGACAACCGCGACGACGCCGACCTAACCGTGCGCGGCCTGGTCTACAAGGTCAGCCTGGGCAATCTGGTGTTGACCGAAGGCGAGTCCAACGAGTGGCTGACCGTACCGCCACGCGGTCATAAATTCTTCAAGGTCTCGGTGCGCACCAACCTCTGGCCACAGGTGCGTGAGGTGGTGCAGATGCTGAAAAATCCCGACCGGCCCGTGCCTTATCGTTTAGAAGGCGAACTGAAAACCGGATTATTCATCGGTAATGACGTGCAGGTGGCACACAATGACGAGATAATCCCCGGCGATTTTATTCCGGAGCAACATCGATGACACAGCAACCTCATGTCCATGGTCCTGACTGCAACCACGATCATGATCATCATGATCACGACCACGGCCATGTCCACGGCCCGAACTGCGGCCACGCTCATCAAGAGCCGGTGCGCAATGCGTTGAAGGACGTCGGTCGCAACGATCCTTGCCCGTGCGGCAGCGAGAAGAAATTCAAGAAGTGCCACGGTGCTTAAACCGCACGGGTAGGAGCGAGCTTGCTCGCGAAAAACGTCAACGATAGCGCGCGTTTTCTGAGTAAACGCGGCGCCTATGGGTTTCTCGCGAGCAAGCTCGCTCCTACAAAACCTTAAGCCACCTCGATTGGTGGCTGTTTCAAGTTCTCACGCAATTGCCAAAACTCCCGCTTGCGTCGTTTCGCCGCGCTCACTAACGTAGCGCCTTTACTGACGCTACCCCCCGCAGGAGCTTTGCCATGGCCTCGCCAGCCCTCTTACATTTTCTTCCCCGGTTCGGCGTTGCTGCGGCAGTGTTCAGTGCCTTGGGCCTGGCCGGTTGCCAGCTCCAGAACACCCACGACACCCTGCCGCCCGTTGCCGGCGTGCAGCCAATCAAGGGCCTGGCGCAGAATGTGTCGGTGCGCCGCAATGCCCAAGGCATGCCGCTGATCGAAAGCAACACCTTCCACGACGCTTTGTTCAGCCTCGGTTACGTACACGCCAGCGACCGCATCACCCAGATGGTCACCCTGCGCCTGCTAGCCCAGGGCCGTCTGGCGGAAATGTCGGGGCCGCAAGTGCTGGACGTCGACCGTTTTATGCGGGCGGTCAACCTCAAGAAAAGCGCTGGCGAGTTGTACAACGCCTCATCGCCGCGCCTCAAACGCTTCTTTGAAGTGTATGCCCGAGGCGTCAACGCCTACCTGTTCCGTTATCGCGACAAGTTGCCGACGGACCTGGCCCAGAGCGGCTACAAGCCCGAGTACTGGAAGCCGGAAGATTCGGCGCTGCTGTTCTGCCTGCTCAACTTCAGCCAGTCGAGCAATCTGCAGGAGGAGCTTTCGTCCCTGGTGCTGGCGCAAAAGGTCGGCGTCGACAAACTCGCCTGGCTCACCCCAAGCGCACCGGACGAACCCGTCCCGCTGGCCGAAGCCGACAAGCTCAAAGGCGTCAACCTGAACCAGATCACCGGCCTCGCCGGGCTGGAGACGGTGGGCCAGCAATTGCGCGGCCTCAATGCTCTGGGCGCCACCACCTCAAGCAACTGGGCCATTGGCCCACAACGCAGCCGCAGCGGCAAAAGCCTGTTGGCCAACGATATCGCCGCGCAGCCACAAGCACCGTCGCCGTGGAACTACGTGCAGATTCGTGCGCCCAAATACCAGGCCGTCGGTGCTTCGATTGCCGGCCTGCCGACCCTGCTGGCGGGTTTCAACGGCAAAGTGGCGTGGAGCATGAGCGCGGTCAAGGGCGACACCCAGGACCTGTTCCTGGAGAAGGTCAAACGCCAGGGCAGTGCGCTGTACTACGAGAACAACGGCAAATGGCTGCCGGCCGGCGTGCGCAACGAAACCTTCTTCATCAAGGGCCAGCGCTCGATTCGCGAAGTGGTGTACGAAACCCGCCACGGCGCTCTGCTCAACAGCAGCCAGGCGCTCACCAGCGGTCTTGGCCTGGCCTTGCAAACCGCCGACTTCAAGGACGACAAGAGCCTGGATGCGTTCTTCGACCTGTCCCGCGCACAAAACGCCGGCAAGGCCTCGGATGCTACCCGCGAGATTCGTGCCATCGCCCTGAACATGATCTTCGCCGACGCCAGCAACATCGGCTGGCAGGTCACCGGCCGTTTCCCCAACCGCCGCGAAGGCGAAGGCCTGTTGCCATCGCCGGGCTGGGACACGCGCTTTGACTGGGACGGCTACGCCGACGCGATGCTGCACCCGTACGACCAGGACCCGGCCCAAGGCTGGATCGGCACCGCCAACCAGCGTACCGCGCCGCGTGGCTACGGCATGCAACTGTCCAACGCCTGGGATGCACCGGAGCGCAGCGAGCGCCTGGCGCAACTGGCCAACGCCGGCAAGCATGACAGCAGCAGCCTGATCGCCATGCAATACGACCAGACCACCCTCTTCGCCGCCAAGCTCAAGAACATGTTCCAGGCACCCGGCATGGCCCAGCCGCTCAAGCAGGCCATCGAGGCCCTGCCGACAGCGGAACGTGCCAAGGCCCGCGAAGCACTGGAGCGCCTGATGACCTTCGATGGTCGGCTGGCAACCACCTCGGCTGACGCGGCGATCTATGAACTGTTTCTGCAAGAAAGCGCCCGGCAAATCTTCCTCGACAAACTCGGCCCGGAAAACAGCGCCAGTTGGAAAGCCTTCGTCAGCAACGCCAGCCTGTCCTACTCGGCCATCGCCGACCATCTGCTGGGCCGTGAAGACAGCCCGTTCTGGGATGACACGCGTACACCGCAAAAAGAAGACAAACCCGCGATCCTGGCCCGCACCCTGGCCGCCGCCATCACTACTGGCGACAGCCAACTGGGCGCCGATCGCAAGGCCTGGCAGTGGGGCAAGCTGCACAGCACCACATGGAAAAACACCAGCGGCCAGGTCCTCCGCGGCCCCTTTGCCAGCGGTGGCGACCACAACACCTTGAACCCGGCGCCCTATAGCTGGGGCCAGGACTTCAACGCGACCCAGGTGTCGGCGCTGCGCATGATCATCGACTTCGGCCAGGCGGAACCGATGATGGGCCAGGGCGGCATCGGCCAATCCGGCAACCCGGCCAGCCCGAACTATGTCAGCGGCATCGACCCGTCGTTGAAGGCGCAGTACCTGAGCTTTCCGATGCAGCCGCAGAACTTTGAAAGGGTCTATGGCAAGACGCGGTTGACCCTGACGCCTGGCAAGTAACCCGGTTTTCCCAGAAGAAACCGCATAAAACTGTGGGAGCCGGCTTGCCTGCGATAGCAGCCGAGGGTAACCACGATGCGAAGCGAGCCGCTCTTGATCTGCTTTTGATCTCAGGCGCCCCGTTAAACCACGCTGGCCGGAATTCGACAGGGATTTGGGGGGTAAACCGGCAGGGATGCCGGTTTAGCCGCCCCGCGCCATGGATGGCGCGTGGCGGCGGCCCCCCAAATC
>NZ_WJZD01000006.1:0-184264 GCF_021609665.1 Pseudomonas sp. PA-1-3F
CGTCGTCAATGCTGCGCCCGCCCCAGCACCGATCATCCCGTCGCCGCCCGTGGTCGAGCCTGTTGCGCTCCCCGTGGCCAATGCCGAGCCACCACCGGACCTCCTGCAAGCCTTCCTGCGCGGTGCGGGCCTGGACCAGTTGCGCCTGGACAAAGCCGACGCCTGCGCGCAGATGGAAAGCATCGGCCGCAGCTACCGGCTGATGGTCGAGGGCCTGATCGACGTATTGCGCGCCCGTGCCAGCCTCAAGGGCGAGTTTCGCATGCAGCAGACGATGATCCGCCCCGCCGAAAACAACCCGTTGAAATTCGCCCCGAATGCCGATGAAGCGTTACTGCTGTTGTTGCGTCATGGCAACCAGGCGTTCATGGCGCCGGACCTTGCCGTACGTGACAGTTTCGACGACCTGCGCGCCCACCAGTTGGCCGTGATGGCTGGCGTGGAAGCGGCGATCAAGCACTTGCTCACGCGCTTTGAACCGGCGCAGCTGGAGGAGCGCATGGGCAAGCCTGGCGGCCTCTCCAGTCTCTTCAATGGTTCGCGCCAGGCCCAGTACTGGCAGCAGTTCACCGAGCTCTACAGCAACATTTCCCGCGAGGCCCAGGACGATTTCCAGGACTTGTTCGGTCGTGAATTCAGCCGGGCCTACGAAGAACACAGTGCACGACAGCGACGCTGAAAACGCCTCGCACCAATGGATAAAACGGATAGCTAAATACGTCATTGAGGACGCAGGATGATTCCCAGGTTTTTACTCGCAGCCGCCACCGCGCTGCTGCTGACGGCGTGTGCCAACGACACTGCCAAACCCCAGGCGGCTGCCGAGGCCGAAGCTGACACGGCCGCCGTTGAGCTGCACTTTCACGCGATTGCCGGGCTTAACCCCGGTGCCAACGGCCAGGCCGCGCCGGTGCGGGTGCGCATTTTCGAATTGAAAAACGCCGCGACCTTTTCACGCTCCGATTACTTCGCCCTGGCTGACCGTGCGCAATCCACCCTCGGCCTCGACCTGCTGGACCAGGACGAAGTGATGGTGCAGCCCGGCCAGCAACTGAGCCTGCAGCGCGATCTCGACCCGTCCACGCGCCAGATCGGCTTGCTGGTGGGCTACCGCGAGTTGGACCGTGCGCAATGGCGCACGGTCATCAACGTGCCGCCGCGCCAATACAGCGAATACCAGATCAGCCTCGACGTGCATGCCGTGCGCGCCGACGTCGTGGCTTCCCCATCCAGCCCAGCCCAATAACAAGCAATCGGAGCCCCCATGTCCTGGAACAATCGCGTGGTCTGGTCGGAAGGCATGTTCATCGGAACGCAGCACTTCCAGCAGCATGACCGTTACCTGGAAAACCTGATCGACGCCCGCAGCCGCCCGTTGTCGGTGGGTGCCTGGGGGTTCTCCGAGCTGCTGATCGACCAGGGCCTGCTGGCCCAGGGCAAGCTGGCGATCGTGTCGGCCCGCGGCCTGTTGCCCGATGGCACGCCGTTCAATATTCCCCAGGACGACCTTGCGCCGAGCCCGTTGAATATCGACGACAACCTGCGCGACGGCCTGGTTTACCTGGCCCTGCCGCTCAAGCGTGCCGGCGCCCGTGACACGGTGGACGAGGGCGAGGCCCTGGAAGCCGCGCGCTACGTGAGCCAGGTGCGTGAAGTGCGCGACGACAACGCCCCGTTCGAAAACCGTGCACCGGTGGCCGTGGGGTCGCGGGCGTTGCGCCTGCTGACGGCGCAGGACGGCATCAGCGACTACGCGGCCATCGGCCTGGTACGCATCAAGGAAAAGCGTGCCGACCGTGCGTTGGTGCTCGATGACACTTACATCCCGCCCGTGCTGGACGTGGCCGCGAGCAAACCGCTGACGGCCTTTCGCAGTGAACTGCTGGGCCTGTTGCACCAGCGTGGCGAAGCCCTGGCCGGCCGCGTGGTGGCCTCGGGCGCCGGTGGTGCCTCGGAGATCGCCGACTTCATGCTGCTGCAACTGGTCAACCGCGCCCAGCCGCTGATCCAGCACTTCAGCCAGTTGAGCCCGTTGCACCCGGAGCGCTTCTTCAGCGAACTGGTCAGCCTGGCCGGTGAGTTTTCCACCTTCTCAACCTCCAGCCGTCGCCCCCAGGAATACCCGCAGTACCAGCACGATGACCTGGCCCTGAGCTTCATGCCGGTGATGGCGGCCTTGCGTGAGGCGCTGTCGATGCTCATCGACAGCAAGGCCACGCCGATCCCGATTGTGGAGAAAGCCTACGGCATCCATGTGGCGATGTTGGCCGACAAGACCCTGCTCGACAACGCCAGTTTCATCCTCGTGGTGCGCGCCGATGTGCCCGGCGAAACCCTGCGTGCGCGTTTCGGCCAGCAGAGCAAGGTCGGCTCGGTGGAGCACATCCGCGACATGGTCAACCTGCAACTGCCGGGCATCGGCCTGCTGCCGTTGCCGGTGGCGCCGCGCCAATTGCCTTACCACGCCGGCAGCACCTACTACGAGCTGGACCGTGGCAGCGAGCACTGGCAGCAGCTGAATAATTCCGGCGGTTTCGCCTTCCATATCGCCGGGCAGTTCCCGGGCTTGAACCTGGCCTTCTGGGCGATCCGAGGATAATTGGCGATGCATCCCAATGATGATGACCGCACCCAGTTCATGCCGCGCCCGGGTGGCCGAGAGCCTGCACCCGCACGTGCCGAACCTGCGCCGCTGTCGATGCCGGCTGCACCGATCCTCACCGGCAAGAGCCAGGGCCTCAACCCGCTGGAAAGTGCCGCCGGCCCGTTGCTGGCGTTGTTGACGCGGTTGCGCAACACCATCGCCCATCCCGCGCCAGCCAGCCTGCGTGCGCAGTTGCTGGCGTACCTGCGCCAGTTCGAAGAGCGCGCCGAAGCCGCCGGTGTGGCACGCAATGAAGTGCTGTTGGCCCGTTACGCGCTGTGCACTGCCTTGGATGAGGCGGTGCTGAGCACGCCGTGGGGCAGCACCAGTGACTGGGGTAAGCAGAGCCTGCTGATCACCGTGCACAACGAAGCCTGGGGTGGTGAAAAGGTTTTCCAGTTGCTTGACCACTGTCTGCAAAGCCCACGGGAACGCCTGTACCTGCTGGAGCTGTTGTACCTGTGCATGTGCCTGGGTTTTGAAGGGCGTTACCGCGTGATGACCGACGGGCGCAGCCAGCTGGAAGCCTTGCGTGAACGCACCGCCGCAGCGATACGCAGCGCCCGTGGCGAGCACGAGCGTGAGCTGTCGCCGCACTGGCGCGGCGTGACCGTGGCCCGTGATCGCCTGGCGCAATTTATGCCGCCATGGATAGCCGTGGCGATTGGCTTGGCGCTGCTGTTGGCGTTGCTGTTCGGCCTGCGCATGAAGCTGGCCTCGGACGCCGAGCCGGTGTTCAAGAATATTCATGCCCTGGGCGAGATCCCGGTGCAGGCCATCGACCGTCCGGTGGCGCAGCCCAAAGTGATTGAGCGCCCACGCCTGGCCGGGTTCCTGGCCGATGACATCAAGGCCGGCCGCGTGGCGGTGGAAGACAAGGTTGACCGCTCTGTGGTGACCATTCGTGGCGATGAGCTGTTCGCCTCGGCCAGCTCCAGCATCGTCGATGACTACCAGCCGCTGATGCTGCGCATCGCTGACGCCATTCGCAAGGTCAAGGGCCAGGTGCGTGTCACCGGGCACAGCGACAACCGCCCGATTGCCACGTTGCGCTTCCCGTCCAACTGGGCATTGTCCGAAGCCCGGGCCAAGTCGGTGCTGGAAATTCTCGCGGCCAAGACCGGCCAGGCCGAGCGCTTCAGTGCCGAAGGCCGCAGCGACACGGAGCCGTTGGCCACTAACAGTACTGCCGAAGGCCGTGCCCGCAATCGTCGGGTTGAAATCACCGTATTGGCGGAGGGCGTCGAGTGAAGGCGTTTTTCAGTTTCATGATTCGCTGGGTGATCCCCGTGCTGGGCCTGATTGCCCTGAGCCTGATCATCTGGTTTGTTGGCCCGCTGCTGGACGTGCTGGTGCCCGAAGGGCGCCGTTGGGCGCTGATCGTGCTGGTGTTTGCGCTGTGGGTGGCCTACCGCGTGTTCCGCATCATCCAGGCCCGTCGCCAGGCCGCCGAAGTGATGCGCAGCCTGGCCGCAGAAACCCCGGTCGACCCCAACAGCGTTGCGACCGCCGAAGAGCTGTCCACGCTGCGCCAGCGCATGGACGAAGCCCTGGCACTGCTGAAAAAGGCCAAGCTGGGCGGCGATGAGCGCCGCAACCTCTACGAGTTGCCGTGGTACGTGATCATCGGCCCGCCGGGCTCGGGCAAGACTACCGCGCTGGTCAATTCCGGGCTGCATTTCCCGCTGGCGGCACAATTGGGTGCCGGTGCGGTGCGGGGCGTGGGTGGTACGCGCAACTGCGACTGGTGGTTTACCGACCAGGCCGTATTGCTCGACACCGCTGGCCGCTATACCACCCAGGACAGCAACTCCACGGTGGACAAAGCCGCCTGGCTGGGCTTTCTCGACTTGCTGAAAAAGCAGCGTTCCCGCCGGCCGATCGACGGGGCGTTTATCGCCATCAGCCTCTCGGATCTGCTGCTGGGCACCGACGCCGAGCGCGCAGCCCATGCCGCCGCGATTCGCCTGCGCATCCAGGAGCTGTATACGCAGCTGGGCGTGCGTTTCCCCATCTACCTGATGCTCACCAAGCTCGACCTGGTGCCGGGCTTCATGGAGTTCTTCGACAACCTGAGCAAGGAAGAGCGCGCCCAGGTGTGGGGCATGACCTTTGCCCTGGACGACGGCAAAAACAGCGACAGCCCGCTGGCGCACCTGCAAAGCGAATTCGCGGGCCTGGAGCAGCGTCTCAACGAACGCCTGGTCGAGCGCTTGCAGCAGGAACGCGACCCGGCACGACGCGACCTGATCTACGGCTTCCCGCAGCAGTTCGGCGCGCTGAAAGATTGCCTGCAAAGCTTCCTCGAAGGCGTGTTCAAACCCAACGCCTTTGAAGAGCGCGTGTTGCTGCGTGGCGTGTACTTCACCAGCGGCACCCAGGAAGGCAGCCCGATTGACCGCCTGATCGGTGCCATGGCCCAGAGTATGAACCTGGACCGCCAGCACCTGGCGCGCCAGAGCGGCACCGGGCGCAGTTACTTCATCGAAAAACTCTTCACCGCCGTGGCCTTTGCCGAGCGCGGCCTGGTGGGGGTGAACCCGAAAGTCGAGCGGCGCCGCAAGTGGATCGCCCGTGGCGTACTGGCGGCCACCGTCGCGCTGGTGGTGGTGGTCAGCAGCCTGTGGTGGGTGAGCTATCGCGCCAACCAGGCGTATATCGCCCAGGTCGATCAGAAGGTCGCGCCACTGGGCCAGACCGTACAGAACCTGAGCCCGGCACAACGGGAAGTGCTCGCCGTGCTGCCGTTGCTCAACGCGGTGAAGAACCTGGCGGGGGATTCACCGAGCTGGTCCGAAGGGCTGGGGCTGTACCAGGGCGATATGCTCGAAGCCGAGTCCGCCAGCGTGTACCGCAAACTCTTGATCGCCGTGTTCGCCCCACGCCTGGTGACGCGTATCGAAGAGCAACTGCACGGCGGCGGTAACTCGGACTTTCTCTACGAGGGCCTCAAGGCTTACCTGATGCTCGCCGACACCGAGCATTACGACCCCGACTTCATCAAGGCCTGGATCGCCCTGGACTGGGACCGCAACCTGCCCCGCGACCTGCCGGCCGACCAGCGTCAGGCCCTGGCCGGGCACTTGCAAGCGCTGTTCGAACGCCATCCGCCGAGCGCGCGCCTGGACCCACGCCTGATCGACGACCTGCGTCGCCAATTGCAGCAATTGCCGGTAGCCCAGCGCGTGTACGACCGCGTCAAGCGCCAGAAACTGCCCGAAGGTATCCCGGACTTTCGTCTCAATGAGGCCGCCGGTCGCGATGCCGCACTGGTGTTCAGCCGCAAGAGCGGCAAGCCGTTGGGCGAGCCGTTGAGTGGTTTCTTTACTGCCAAGGGCTATCGCCAGGCGTTTTTGCTCAGCAGCCTGAACCAGACCGGCACCCTGGCCGAAGAGCAATGGGTGCTGGGCCATGAGCAGGCCGACCAGCAGAACGTGGTGAGCCTGGCCGCCGACGTGCGCCGTTTGTACTTCCAGGATTACCAGCGCCAGTGGGACGCGTTGCTCGCCGACATCGACTTTGTGCCGATCACCAGCGTGGCACAGGCCGCCGATGTGCTGCGGGTGATTTCCGGTCCCACCTCGCCGCTGAAAAAACTGTTGGTGGCGGTCGCCAGGGAAACCGACCTGCAAGCCGAAGAACGCCAACTGGCCGCCAAAGGCGTGCCGGTGGAAGGCGGCGTGGACAAGCTCAAGGAGCGCCTCGGCAGTTTGCTGGGCGAGGCACAACCGACGGCGAATGCCCCGGCACCGGCGGATGATCCGGTGACCGCGCACTTTGCCGAACTCAACAGCATCGTCAGCAAAAACGAAGGCGAACCGGCGGCCATCGACGGCCTGCTGTCGGACATGAATGCGCTGTATGTGCAGGTCAGCGCCATGGTCGGTGCCAGCGGCGATGCCTTGCTCGGCGAGGCCAAGAACCAGGCGGCGGCTGCGGCCACGCGGGTCAGCCTGAACGCCGAGCGCCAGCCGCCGCTGGTGCAGGGCATGGTCAAGTCGGTGGTCAATTCCACCACCAACAGCATGATGGGCGGGGTGCGTAACCAGCTGAACGCGGCCTGGGTCAGTGAAGTGGTCAACGTGTATCGCCAGTCGTTGGCCGGGCGTTACCCGATGTCGCCGGGCAGTGCGCGGGACGCCACCCTGGATGACTTCGGCCAGTTTTTCGGTGTGGGCGGGGTGATGGACAACTACTTCCGCAAATACCTGCAGCCCTATGTGGACACGTCGGCACAGACCTGGCGCTGGCAACCGGGGGCGGCGCAGAAGCTGGGGATTGCTCCTGGCGTTCTGCAAACCTTCCAGCGTGCGGCGACGATTCGGGACGCGTTCTTCCGCTCCGGTGGCACCCAACCCATCGTGCGTTTCGAACTCAAGCCGGTGTCGATGGACCCTACCATCACTCAGTTCCTGCTTGACCTGGACGGCCAGCAGTTGAGCTACGACCACGGCCCGAGCCGGCCGGTAGCGATGCAATGGCCGAACCCCGGCAGCATTGGCGTGGTGCGTATTTCTATCATGCCGCCGTCGGCCAGTGGTCGCTCCGGTATCACCCTGGACGGCCCGTGGGCCTGGTTCCGTCTGCTGGAGCAATCAGACCTCACGGCAGGCAACTCGCCGGACCGTTTCAACCTGCGCCTGCGGGTCGATGGTGCGAGCATCGCCTACGAGTTGCGCGCCAACAGTGCGTTCAACCCGTTCAAGAGCCGCGTGCTCAGCGGCTTCAGCCTGCCGGAGCGGTTATGACGGCCCTAGGTTTCTACGGCAAGTTGGCCAGCCGCGGCGACTTCGTCAGCCGCGCCTTGCCCCAGAGCTTTATCGGCCCGTGGGACAGCTGGCTGGCAGCGGGTTTGCTCGCCAGCCAGAACAGCCTCGGCGCTGACTGGCTGAATGCGTACCTGGTCAGCCCGTTGTGGCGCTTTGTGCTGGCGCCGGGCGTGTGCGGGCCGGATGCGGCGGCGGGCGTGGTGATGCCGAGCATTGACCGGGTCGGGCGGTATTTTCCGCTGGCGGTGGTGACCTTGCTGGATCACGACACCAACCCGGCGTCGCTGGTGGGCGGTTCGGACGCCTGGTTCGAGCAGGCTGAAACCTTGTTGCTCAGCACCCTGGACAGCGGCGCGACCTTCGAAAGCTTCAACGCCGGGCTCGACGAGTTGGGCGTGCCGGCCAGCGAGCCGCGGGCGGTGGACAGCCGTTTTGCCGGCCTGCAAAGGGTGGCAGCCACCGTGCCGCACCAGCGTATGACCGCGCTGGCCGAACAGGCGTGCGAGGGCGCAAGCCTGTGGTGGGGGCGAGGTTCGCAGCGTATCTCCCCCGGTTTATTACGGTGCCAGGGCCTGCCTGCCGCCAGCGATTTTGCGCAGTTTTTGCTCGGACAAGAAGGTGTGGTGTAGATGGGCGTGACGTACGAATCCGCGAGCAAAAGCCATGTGGGCATGGTTCGCCAAGTCAACGAAGATGCCTTTCTGGACCTGCCGGAAAACCGCCTGTGGGTGGTGGCCGATGGCATGGGCGGGCACGCGGCGGGGGACTATGTCAGCAGCTTGATCGTCGACAGCCTGCGCCATGTGCCGCTGGGCCGCTCCCTGGACGAATACTCGGCGGCGCTGCGCAATGACCTGCTGCGCATCAACGCGGCCGTGCGCGAAGAAACCGCCAACCGTGGCGTGACCATGATGGGCAGCACCGTGGTGGTGTTCGCCGCGCGCGGCTTGCGCGGGGTGTGCCTGTGGGCCGGCGACAGTCGCCTGTACCGCTTGCGCGACGGCGTGCTGGAAAGCATTTCCCGCGACCACAGCTACGTGCAAGACCTGCAAGACAGCGGCCTGCTCAGCGAAGCCGACGCCCGCACCCACCCGCGCTCCAATATCGTCACCCGCGCCATTGGCGTTGAGGCCCAGTTGGACGTCGCCTCGGTGGACCTGTTGATCGCTCCCGGCGACAGCTATTTGCTGTGCAGCGATGGCCTCAACAAGACCGTCGAAGACCATGAAATCCGCGACGTGCTCAGCCATGACGCGCCGGATGAAATCGTGCGCAGCCTGGTGCACCTGGGCCTCAATCGCGGCGCACCAGACAACATCACCACCCTCGTCGTGAAGGTCTCGTCATGAACATCGTCATCCCGGGTTATGACATCGAAGGCGAGATTGGCGAAGGCGCCATGGCCAGCGTGTACCTGGCGACCCAGCGCTCGCTGGAGCGCAAGGTGGCGTTGAAGGTGATGGCGGCAGCGCTGGCGGCCGACCCGAGTTTCTGCGAACGCTTCCTGCGCGAGGGCAAGACGCTGGCGCGTTTGTCACACCCGCACACGGTGACCATCCATGACATCGGCAACGTCGGTGAGCTGTATTACATGGCCATGGAATACCTGCCCAATGGCACGCTCAAGGAGCGCATTGCTGCTGGGCTGACCCCGGAGCAGGGCGTGACGCTCATCCGCCAGATTGCCTCGGCCCTGGGCTATGCCCATGCCCAAGGGCTGGTGCACCGCGACGTCAAGCCGGCGAACATTCTGTTCCGGGCCGATGGCACGGCGGTGTTGTCGGACTTCGGGATTGCCAAGTCGCTGGACGATCGCACCCAGTTCACCCAGGCCGGGTTTGCCGTGGGCACGCCGAGCTACATGAGCCCGGAGCAGGCGCGGGGACAGGAGATCGATGGCCGCGCCGACCTCTACGCGCTGGGCGTGGTGCTGTATGAAATCCTCGTCGGCAAGCTGCCTTATAACGGCACCGATGCGCTTTCCACCGCTCTGGCGCATTTGACTGAACCCTTGCCGGAATTGCCGGTGCATCACGGGCGCTACCAGGGTGTGCTGCGCAAGTTGTTGGCCAAGGACCCGGCGGAGCGTTATCCGGATGCGGCAGCGTTGTTGTTGGCGCTGGATCAACTGCCGGCTGATGAATCGGATGCCACGCTGGTACGGCCGCTGCCGATTCCATTGAGCTTTGATCTGGCGGGCATGACCCCTGTCACCATCGACATTCCGACGGATAAACCGCGGCCGCAGCCAATAGTGCGTCAACCGGTGGTGACGCCGACGCAGCACAATGCCCCGTCCGAGCAGCGCCGTGGGCCGGTATTGGCCTTGGCCGCCGTGGCGGTCGCCGTCGCGTTGGCCATTGGTGGCGCCAGCTACTGGTGGTTGAGCGGCGGCGATGAACCGGCCAAGCCGCCAGCCGCCGTGGTGCCCAAGGTGACGCCGCCCGTGGCTGTCGCTGAAGTGGATGGCGGTCAACGCCCGTTGCTGATGGCAGGCAAGAAAACCTTGTTCCAGCGTGTACTCAGCAAACCCGGCGCCCAGCTTTCAGCGGACGCTGGGAGCCCGCCGGGTAAAGCGCTGCCGGCGTTTTCCGTGCTCTACGTGTATCAGCGCAAAGAAGTCGATGGCAGCCCGTGGGTGCGCGTCGGCGCCGCTACCGATGGTCGCAGCGACGGTTGGCTGCCGGCCTCCCAGGTCAGCGACTGGAAACAAAGCCTGGTGCTCAAGTTCACCGAGCGCTCCGGCCGGGCGCCCGTGATGTTCCTGCGCCAGTCCGCAGAGGTGGAAAAACTGCTGGCCGACCCTGCCGCAGCGAAAAGCGCCTTGGCCAAGGCGCAGAATAACCGTGAAGACAACCAGCAAGTCCTGGCCCTGGAACCCACCGCCAGCGCGGTGCCGCAGAACCAGTTCTACCTGTTGCCGATCTTCGACTCCAAAGAGAGCTTCGACGACAACGGCCAGCCGGTGCAGTTGCTCAACGTGGCTTCCATCGACCCAGGCAGCCGCGCCGCTGCCAGACCGGCCAGCCCGACGCTCAGCGCGAATGCCGACGCGTTCCGCACGGCGGTGGTGCTGGTGGTGGACACCACCGTGTCGATGCAGCCCTACATCGACCAGATTCGCGACGTGGTGCACGAGCTACAAACCCGCATTGCCGAGCGTGGCGAGTTGGACAGCGTCAGCTTCGGCATGGTCGGCTTTCGCAGCAGCATTCAGAAAACCCCGGGCCTTGAGTATGTCGCCAAGACCCTGATCAGCCTCGACCAAGGCCGCGACCCGCAGCGCTTCCTGGATATGGCGCGCCAGGTCAAAGCGTCGACGGTGTCCAGCCACTCGTTCAACGAAGATGCGTTTGCCGGGGTGATGCAGGCAGTGGACGGCATGGATTGGTCCGGCTACGGCGGGCGCATCATCCTGCTGGTCTCCGATGCCGGCGCGCTGCGCAAGAACGACCCGTTCGCCGCCACCCAGATGAACGAAGCCGAAGTGCGCCAGGCGGCCCTGGGTAAGCAGATCAAGATCTATGCGCTGCACCTGCGCACTGATGCCGGCAAGAAAACCCATGCCGGCGCCGAGAGCCAGTATCGCGTTCTCACCGCCGACGCCAACCCGCAGATCGGCGACCTGTATACGCCAGTGCCAGGGGGCGATGTGCGCAAGCTGGGTGAGCGCGTCGATGAGATCGGCACGGTATTCGCCAACCTGGTGCATCAGGTGCGCAGCAATACGCCGCAGCCAGTGCCGTTGCTCAGTGCCGCGCCGAGTCTGGCGGACAAGTCCGCCGCCGTCGGCTATGCCATGCACATGGACTTTCTCGGGCGCAAGACCGCGAGCCAGGCACCGCAATTGGTCAGCGCCTGGACCGCTGATCGTGACCTGACCAACCCGGCGCTGCCAGCGTTCCAGGTGTGCGTGATGTTGACCAAGCTGCAACTCAACGACCTGCAACAATCGTTGAAGTTGATCGTGGATGCGGCGCGCAAAACACAAAGCTCGCCCAAGGATTTCTTCCAGGAAATCGCCAGCGCCTCGGCCTATATGAGCCGCGACCCGCAGGCCCTGCGCAAGGGCGGCAACCTGGCTGACGGCGGCCTGCTCGGTGAATACCTGGAGGGCCTGCCGTACCGCAGCAAGTCGCTGAACATGACCCAGGACCTGTGGTTGTCATTGAGCGTGGCCGAGCAGGAAGACTTTATCGACGAGCTGGATTCGAAAATCCGCCTGTATGAAACCCTCCATAACGACGTGGCCAACTGGGTCCGTTTCGGCGATGCCGAACCGGGCGATGCGTTGTACCGCGTGCCACTGTCGACGCTGCCGTAATGCTGAACCTGAGTGCGGTGCACAAGAGCCGGGGCGTCGGTAGCCAGCGCTACAGCCTGGTGATCCCTGCGTTGCAGCTGGGCGCGGGTGAGCAACTGGCAATTGTCGGCCCCAGCGGTTGCGGCAAGAGCACCTTGCTCGACGTGCTGGCGCTGGTGTTGGCGCCGGATCAGGTGGGGCAGTTTGCATTCAACCAACACGACATCGGCGCGCTGTGGCGTGCTGATCGGCAATCGGCGCTGGCCGCGTTGCGCAGCCAGCATCTGGGCTATGTGCCGCAGACCGGGGGGTTGCTGGGGTTTCTGGATGTGCGCGGCAATATCGCGCTGTCGCGCCAACTGCTGGGCTTGCAGGACGACGGCCGCGTGGCGCGCCTGGCTGAGCAGTTGCAGATCAGCGATCAGTTGGCCAAGCGCCCGGCGGCGTTGTCGGTGGGCCAACGCCAGCGGGTCAGCTGTGCGCGGGCTCTGGCCCATGGGCCGCAACTGGTGCTGGCTGATGAGCCGACGGCGTCCCTGGACCCGCTCAACGCCGAGCGCGTGATGCAGGCGCTGCTGGCCCAGGCCCGCGAACACCGTACGGCCTGTGTGATCGCCACCCATGACGAACCGCTGGCCCGCGCCAGTGGCTTGCAGGTGCGGCGTATCAGTTGCCAGCGCGACCCAGACGGCGGCGTCACCGCAACCCTCGGGGAGGCGTGCTGATGCGCATCGGCCTGGTTGCTTCGCTTGCGTGGCAGGACTACCGCAACGATGGGTGGCTGTCGGCCTGTTCGGTGTTGGCATTGGTGGCGGTTATCGCGCCATTGCTGGTGTTATTCGGGCTGAAATTTGGACTGGTTAGCAGTTTGACCGAACGCTTGGAGACCGACCCCGCCAGCCGTGAAATCATCCCGTTGGGCGGTGGTCGATTCAGCGCGGCGTTTATCGCGCAGCTGGGTGAGCGCAGCGATGTGGCGTTTGCTTTACCGCGCACACGGCAGATTGCGGCCACGGCGCAGGTGGGCACCTTGACCCTGGAAATGCTGCCGACTGCCGCAGGCGACCCGTTGTTGACAGGCTTGCCGATGCCCCACGGCCTGGACCAGATCGTGCTCAGCCATACCGCCGCCGAAAAGCTCGCGGCAAGGCCCGGTGATTGGCTGGACACCAGCTTTGCGCGGCAAGTGGCGGGGCGCGTCGAGGCCCAGCGCACGCGGTTGCAGGTGCTGGCGGTGTTGCCGCTGGAGGCCTTCGCTCGCGAGGGCCTGTTTGCCGATCTGGCGTTACTGGAGGCAGCGGAAGATTACCGCGATGGCCGTGCGGTGCCGGCGTTGGGTTGGGCCGGTGAAGCGGCGAGCGTGAGTGAACAGCGCATCTACCCGGCGTTTCGCCTGTATGCGCGCAGCCTCAGTGATGTGGAACCGTTGCGGGTGTATTTCGCCGAGCAGAACCTGTTGGTTTCAACCCAGGCGCACACCATCGCTCAAGTGCAATCGTTGAGCCGCAACCTGTCGATTGTGTTCTGGATCATCGCCGGGTTGGCGTTGGCCGGGGCGTTTGCGGCGATTTTCGCGGGGACCCTGGCGGCGGTGGCGCGTAAGCACCGTGAACTCTCGGTGTTGCGCCTGCTGGGGTTTTCCACCGCCGCGTTGTTGCTGTTTGTGCTGCTGCAAGCGCTATACAGCGCGGGTTTTGCCGCTGTGCTCAGCGTTGGGCTGTATGGCCTGGCTGAGGCGGCGTTGAACAAGCTTTTTGTACAGGTGCCAGGCGAGTACGCCAGCCATCTGTTGGCGCGCCATTACGGCCTGGCCCTGGTGGCGGTGCTCGGCGTCAGTGCCGTGGCGGCCGCCTGTGGTGGTTGGCGGGTGGCCCGTATCCAGGCTTCTGAAGGAATCAGAGATGTATAAATTACTGGGCGCCTGCGTGGCGCTGAGCCTGGCCTCGCTGGCCTGGGCTGATGAAGCAAGTGACAAGCTCGACAACCCCAAGCCGTTGCCGGACGACGTGAGCCTGCCGCTGCCCTGCGAAGGCAACATGGTATTCCGCTACGCCTACATTCTGGCCCAGGGCACCCTGGATGACCGTGAAATCAACCTGGGCTACCCCTTTGCCGAAGGCGAGGCGGGTTATCAGCAGTCGTTTATTTCCGGTTACCGCCGCGACTTCATCAACGGCCAGTTCACCCTCAAGGACTTGCCCAAGGACTGGAGCAAGGTCATCGCGCCGCAGATGCCGAAGACCGACGCCAAGACCCCGCTCAAGCCCATGCTGTACTTCATTGGCAAATACGAAGTGACTGCTCGCCAATACGCCCAGGTGATGGCCCAGGCGCAGTCCCTGGCCAGCGGCGAACCGGCGCCGGCGTGTGATGCGCCCACGGGCATGGCCGGGCGTTTGCCCAAGGTGAAACTGTCGCGCTTTGAAGCCGAGCGTTTTTCGGCGGTGTACAGCGCCTGGCTGATGAAATACCACCGCGAACTGCTGCCGGTGAGCGGGCGCGGTGCGGCGGCCGAAGACGGTGGCCTGGGTTTTGTGCGCCTGCCCACCGAAGTGGAGTGGGAGTACGCCGCACGCGGCGGCCAGGCGGTGAGCCGCCAGGACCTGGAAGGCCGGCTGTATCCACGGCGCGCCGAGGGCAGTGAAAGCGATGGCCCGCTGGCCGATTACGCGGTGTTCAACCAAGTGGCCGGTGGCACCGGCCAGGCGGCGCGGTTGATGCCCATCGGCACCAAATTGCCTAACCCCATCGGCATGTTCGACGTGATCGGCAACGCCGCGGAAATGGTCCAGGAATCCTTCCAACTGGTACACGCCGGCCGCCGCCAGGGCACCTACGGCGGCTTTGTGGTCAAGGGCGGCAACTACCTGGAAGGCGAGGGCACGTTGTTCACCGGCATGCGCCGCGAATACCCGCTGTTTGCCGCTGATGGTACCGAGCAAAGCAACGAGACCACCGGTTTTCGCGTGGCGATTGGCGCGTTGTCGGCGCCGCGCTCGCGCTACAAGGAGCTGTTCGCCCAGTGGCAGAAGGAAGGCCGCCTGGCCGCGCTGACCGATGCCATCGACGACGCCCAGGACCCGACCAAACGCCTGGACAGCATCATCGCCGCCAGTGTCGATCCCAAGCTGCAAGCCGAACTGGGCCTGGTCAACGAAGAGCTCAAGCGCAACGTGTCGCTGATCGCCCAGCAACGCGAAGAAGCGGCGGGCAATTTGATCCAGTCGGCGGCGTTGGTGGCCGAGACCATCAGCAACTACAACATCCGCCTGGCCAACCTGCAGAAGAGTCGCCAGCAGGCGGTGGACAGCAAGGACGAGGCCAGCACGCAGCTGTTCGACATGGCCATCACCAATGGACGCAGCGCGTTGGACGGCGCGGTGGCGATTTACATCGACAACCTGGCCACCGGCACGCGCTACACCGATGCGGTGATCCAGGCGCAGTTTCAACGGATCAAGGAAGAGTTGGATCGCAAGCCAGTGCTCGGCAAGAGCCTGGTGACGCGCGCGACACTGTTCGTTCGCCATGTCGGCAACTACCGCAAGCAACAGCGGGCCGACCCGGCAACGATCTTGAAGGAATTGCTCGCAGCGAGCGGTCAGCGGTCTTGATCGTTGGCTGTCTAGCGAGCTTGGAAGGGACTCAGGCGGCGGTGGGCCGTGCTGGGCAAGTCAAACTTAACAGAGATCACATCTATGCTTTTTTCCCGTAAGGCGGTTTCCAAGCGTCACCTGCTGCTGATCGCAGCTGGTTTCAGCACCGTGTTGACTGGTTGCGCTACGTCGCCTGCGTCCAAGGTGGCGTCGAGCACCAAGGTCGAGTACTACCCCAACTGCTATGAGCCGGTGCAGCACCTGCGCGCCACCGATTCGGACATGACCAAGTCGGTCGTCACCGGTGCCGCGATCGGCGCGGCCGGCGGTGCCCTGCTGGGCGCGCTGACCGGCGACAAGGACAGCCGTGGCCGCAATGCCGCGATCGGTGCCGCAGGCGGCGCCCTGGCTGGCGGTGCGGCGGGTTACTACACCGAGCGCCAGAAACAGATCACCGATGACAACCAGCGCATCGCGTCCTACTCCACCGACTTCAACAAAAGCGCCTCGGACATCGACCGCAGCACCGCCTATGCCAAGGCGTCGCAGCAGTGCTACCAGAGCGCATTCACCAAGCTGGTGGCTGATCGCAAGGCCAAGACCGTCAACGACACCGAAGGCCGCAAGCGCCTGGCGGAAATCGTCGCGGGCCTGAAGGAGTCCAATGACCTGATCGTGACGGTCAACGGCAAAGCCAGCGAAGACCTGAACAACTACACCCAGGCCTACGAGAAAGACCTGCAACAGGTCGGCGTACAGCGCAGCGATGTGGTGACCGTGGCCACCGCCGATACCACGCCAGTGGTCGCTCCGGCCAAGGGCAAGAAAGCCGTCAAGCCAGCCAAGAAGCCGGTTCTGCCGACAGTGCCGAAAGAAGCGGTCACCACCGAACGTAGCATCCAGACCGTGCAGGCCAAGCAAGCTGAAAGCAAGCAGGTCGCCAGTGCGGGCAAGACCCAGATCGAAGCAACCTGCCGCAATCCAAACCTGGCCGACTGGGCGCCAGTGCCTTGCCCTAACGTTTAAGTACTTGTTGCTATAAGCGTTAAACGCCAACCGATCTGCGCCTAAAGCGCGAGATCGGTGGCGTTCCTTTTGCAAATCGTTACACTGCTGCGGCCACTCCAATAAATACACCGAGGCCGTGTGCATGAAATTTCGTCTTCTCCTGTGGGTGCTGGGCCTGATGATGGGCAAAGCCAGCCGCACCAACCCCGCCTTCCAGCAGCAACTGGGTGACAAAGACCTGGCCTTCCAGCTGCAGACCCTCGACGGCAAGGTTGCCCGTCACTTCATCGTCAAAGACCAGCGCATCACCAGCCGCTCAGGTGTCCACCCGGCGCCGGCCTTCGCGATTGCCTTCAAGGATGCCGCCTACGGCTTCGCCACGATGCAGGCGAAGAACAAGCAACTGGCGTTCATGACGGGGATTCAGGACAAGTCGATCCAGATCAAGGGCAACCCGGCACTGGTGATCTGGTTCCAGGGCCTCACCAAGTATTTGAAGCCGAAGAAAAAGAAGTAGGTGGTCAGGTAGACCGAGTTGACTTCATCGCAGGCAAGCCAGCTCCCACAGTGACCGCGTTCCAACTTGGAAATACGGTCAACTGTGGGAGCTGGCTTGCCTGCGATAGCGGTTTAACAGGCGGTGGGCTTACCCCTGGCTGAACTGCGAAGCCAATTCGCGCAACAGCACTTCGGCATCCAGCACTTTACCCACCACGTCCTCGGCCTTCTCGCGGCTCAGGCCCAGGCGCTCAAGCAACGCGTCCGGAATGGATTCATCCGGCCCGGAGCCAATCCCCCGGCTGCGCAACAGGCGTACCGCCAGGCACACCAGGTTTGGGTACTCGGCGTATTGCCCGTCATACGTGGGGTCGTGCTGGAAGCGCAGGGCGGTGCACAGTTCGTCCGGCATGTCCCAGTAGCGCATCAGCCAGGCGCCGATCTGTTCGCGGCTGATGCCCAGCAAATGTTGCTCGACGTAGCTGTGGCACAGGTGCGGGTTGACCTCCAGGTGGCGGCAGATCAGCGAGAAGTGCGGCGGAAACACGTGGGCCAGCAGCAGGTAGCCGAAGTTGTGCAGCAAACCTGCCAGGTAGGTCAGGCCGGCTTCCGGGCGTTGGGCGCGGGGCATGGCGCGGGTCAGGCCCTCGATCACGGCGGCGGTGTAGATCGACTGGTGCCAGTACGGCGTGGACAGGTGCGGGCGGTCCTTGGGCAGGCTCAGGGTTTTGCCCAGGGCCAGGCCCAGCGCCAGGTTGATCACAAGATCAAAGCCCAGCACGCGCACGATGGCGTCTTCGACTGAGCGGATCTTGCCCGGCGAGGCGTAGTAGGGCGACGCGGCCCAGCTTACGACCTGGGCGGCAAGGGCCGGGTCGGTTTCCACCACGCCAGTAATGTCGTCGATGGTGGCGTTGGGATCCACGCGCAGCTTGATGATCTTCTGCGCCGTGTCGGCCAGCGGCGGAATTTCGATGGTCGCTTCCAGGCGTTGCTGGATACGGCGAGCGGTGAAGGCTTGCATCGCCTGGGTGATTTCCTCGCGGTCATCATTGGGGCGGTCGAGGTTCGGACGGATGTTGCTCAAGGGCTCACCGAACTGCGCGGCGCTGGCCTTGGTGAGCAGGCTCTTGAAGGCGTCGGTGGGGATTTCCAGCAACAGCCCGGCTTCGCCCGAATGCACCAGCAGGCTCGGCTCATTGAGCAAGCGGCCTTCGTACAGGCACGGCGAACTGGTCAGTGGCGGCAAGCCCGGCAGCAGGCTCAGGTCATGCTTGCCCAGCATGCGCTCGACCCGCTCGGGGGCGACAGCCGTGAGGCGGCGACCGGTGAGTTCGGCGAGGCGGTTGAGGTCCAGCAACTGGCTTTGGGGGAACAGCACCATGAGCGCGCCAACCGCATCTTCAAGCAACACCGCCTGGACCTTTCGGGCAGGGTTCAGGCCAGGCTGTTCGATGACTTCCGTGTAGGGGATGGCGAGCTTTGCGAGCAGCGCCCGAATAACCGGCGGGGCGTTCAGTGGGGCTGTGGCGAGGGCAACTTCTGACATGGCCTGATCCAATTTCTTACATTCATTGGAGTATAACCAGCTTGATACGGGTGTTGGTCGGATAAGTGCGTCAGGCGTCACACTTGGCCGTATTGCTGGCCGTGGCGCAGCCAGCGGTTGAGCAAGGGGCTGACGTGATCGGGCCAACGCTCGAGCAATGCTTGCGCAGCATCGCGGACCGCGGGCAGCAGGTCGGCATCGCGCATCAGGTCGGCAACCTTGAATTGCAGCAGGCCGGTCTGGCGCGTGCCGAGCATTTCACCGGGGCCGCGCAGTTCGAGGTCTTTTTCGGCGATAACAAAACCGTCGTTGGTTTCGCGCATGATGCCCAGTCGCTGGCGACCGATCTGCGACAGCGGCGGGTGATAGAGCAGCACGCAGTGGCTGGCGGCACTGCCCCGGCCAACCCGCCCGCGCAACTGGTGCAGTTGCGCCAGACCCAGGCGCTCGGGGTTTTCGATGATCATCAGGCTGGCGTTGGGGACGTCCACGCCCACTTCAATCACGGTGGTCGCCACCAGCAATTGCAGGTTGCCGGCCTTGAACTCGGCCATTACCGCGGCTTTTTCCGCCGGTTTCATACGGCCATGGATCAACCCCACCTTGAGCTCACCCAAGGCACTGGTGAGGTCTTCATAAGTGGTTTCGGCGGCCTGGCAGGTCAGTTCTTCGGACTCTTCGATCAGGGTGCATACCCAGTACGCCTGGCGGCCTTCGGCGCAGGCACCGCGCACGCGCTCGATCACTTCGACGCGCCGGGTGTCGGTGACCAGCACGGTGTTGACCGGCGTACGCCCCGGCGGCAGCTCGTCGAGGATCGAGGTGTCGAGGTCGGCGTAGGCGCTCATGGCCAGGGTGCGTGGGATCGGCGTGGCGGTCATGATCAACTGGTGCGGGTTCATGCGCCCGCCCACGCCTTTCTGGCGCAGGGCCAGGCGCTGTTGCACGCCAAATCGGTGCTGTTCGTCGATGATCACTAGCGCAAGGTTCTTGAACTGCACTTCGTCCTGGAACAGCGCATGGGTGCCCACCACCATCGGTGCGCCGGCGGCGATCTGCTCCAGGGCGGCCACGCGGTTCTTGCCTTTGAGCTTGCCAGCCAGCCACGCCACCTCCAGGCCCAGCGGTTCGAGCCAGCGCTTGAAGGTGATGAAGTGTTGTTCGGCGAGAATTTCCGTCGGTGCCATCAGCGCCACTTGATAGCCAGCTTCCAGGGCTTGCAGGGCGGCCAGGGCAGCGACCACGGTTTTGCCTGCCCCTACGTCACCCTGGATCAACCGCAGCATCGGTTCTTGCTGGCTGAGGTCGTAGGCGATTTCATTGCCCACGCGCTGTTGCGCGCCGGTGGGCGCAAAGCCGAGGTTGGCCAGGTATTGCGCAGGCAGCCGCGTGGCTCTGGGCATCGCCGGGGCGCGCAGGGAACGCATGCTTTCGCGCAGGCGTTGCTGGGACAGCTGGTGCGTGAGCAGTTCTTCAAAGGCCAGGCGATGTTGGGCCCAATGATGACCGAGGGCGAGTTCGTCCACATCGGCATCGGCGGGCGGGTGATGCAAATACCGAATCGCATCGGCCAGGGGCGCCAACTGATAATCGCGGGCCAGCTCCAGGGGCAGCCAATCGGGCAGACTTTGCGGGCCAAGCATCGTCAGGGTTTGCATGCACAACTGGCGCAGGCGTTGCTGGGTCAGGCCCTCGGTCAGCGGGTAGATCGGCGTGAGCGTGGTGTCCACCGGTGGCGGCTCGTCGCCGGTAATGGCGCGGTATTCCGGGTGGTAGATTTCCAGGCCCGATGCGCCAGGGCGTGCCTCGCCGTAGCAGCGCACGCGGGTGCCACGCTTGAGGCCTTCCTTCTGCGCGTTGCTGAAGTGGTAGAAGCGCAGGCTCAAGCCGCCGGTACCGTCCTGCAGGCGCACCACCAGGCTGCGGCGCTTGCCCATCACCACGTCGGCGCCACTGACGGTGCCTTCGATCACCGCGTCTTGCCCAGGGCGCAAATGGCCGATGGGCACCACGCGGGTGCGGTCCTGGTAGCGCAGGGGCAGGTGGAACAGCACGTCCTGAAGGTTCTCCAGGCCGACCTTGGCCAGCTTCTCGGCCATGGCCTCACCGACACCCTTGAGTGCCGTCACCGACACCTGCGACAGCTCAGTCATACCGTGGCTTAGCTCGCAACGGGCGGCTTGGCCACCGAACACAGACGGATCGAGTCCGCGAGAATCTCAATCGCTTTGGGGCGCGGGAAGCTGGCGCGCCAGGCAATCGCTACGGTACGGAACGGCACCGGCGGCGTGAGTGGGCGCACTTCGATCACGCCCTGGGCGTAGTGATGGCTGTCTACCGCAGACAGCGGCAGGATCGAGATACCCAGGCCGGAAGCGACCATATGGCGAATGGTTTCCAGGGAGCTGGATTCCACCGTGGTGTGCTTGGCGCCGTCGTTGCCCTTGGTCAGGGTCGGGCAGGCTTCCAGCACCTGATCGCGGAAGCAGTGGCCTTCACCGAGCAGCAGCAGGCTCTTGTCGTTGAGCAGGCCGGCGTCGATGGTGTCCTTCTTGGTCCACGGGTGGGAGGCCGGCATCAGCACGTAGAACGGCTCGTCGTAGAGCGGCAGGGTCAGCACGTCCGCTTCGTTGAAGGGCAGGGCGATGATGATCGCGTCCAGCTCGCCGTTGCGCAGTTTGTCGCGCAGCACGTGGGTGAAGTTTTCTTCGATATACAGCGGCATCTGCGGTGCGACGCGATGCAGTTGCGGGATCAGGTGCGGGAACAGGTAGGGGCCGACCGTGTAGATCGCGCCGACCTTGAGCGGCGCGGTCAGCTGGTTCTTGCCGGCCTGGGCCAGTTCGCGAATGCTTTGCGCCTGCTCCAGGACCTTCTGGGCCTGGGCAACGATGCCTTCGCCCACCGGGGTGAGGCGCACGGCGCTCTTGCTGCGCTCGAAAATCAGCACACCGAGTTCGTCTTCAAGCTTTTTCACACCCACCGACAGCGTCGGCTGGCTGACGTGGCAACGCTCGGCGGCATGGCCGAAGTGCTGTTCTTGGGCGAGGGTCACGATGTAGCGTAATTCTGTGAGAGTCATAGCGGGCGTCCATGAGGTTGCGGGCCAAGCATACCGGCTGCAATCGATAGACGCACGTTATCAGAACTTTGCTGGGGATTGAGTGGGGAATATCGGAATTTTACTGAGGTATTAAAGCGAATGTGGGAGGGAGCAAGCCCCTCCCACAGTGCTCTCTCAGCGGCGACGCTTGTCGATGTTGTAGACGAACGGCGCGACCAGTTCGACGCTGCCGTTTTTCAACAGGTCTGCCGGTGGCTTGGGTAGCGGCTGAGCCTTGCGGATCATCTCAAGGGTTGCACGGTCCAGGTCGGCGTTGCCGGAGCGGCCTTCCAGTTCGTAGGACAGCACATTGCCTTCGCCATCGACCACGAAGCGCAAGCGGTTCATACCTTCCTTGCCACTGCGTTGGGCGCCGGGCGGGTACTTCTTGTACTTCTGCAGATGCGCCAGCAACGTGCTTTGCCAGGATGCCTGGGCGGCCAGCTGCTGTGCCGACGGGCCCGGTGTAGGCTGGGCGGACTTCTGCGCAGGTGCGTTGCTCGGCGGCGTTTCGCTCGGCGGCTCCTCGGAAGGTTTCTCCTTGGGCGGCTCGGGCTTCTTCTCCACCGGTTTTGGCGGTTGTGGCTTGGGCTTGGGCTTGACCGGCTTGGGCACCTGGATCGTTGGCTTGGGCGCCTCGGCCAGCTTCGGCAGGGGCAGCTCTTCGACCGGTGGCGGCGGCGGCGCAACGACCTTGGGCGGTGCTGGAGGCGGCGGCGGTGCTGGCAGCGGCGCCAGGTCGATGACCATGGCGGCGGGTGGCAGCTGGATCGCCTGCGGCGCGGACCATTGGAGCGCGATGATGATCGCGACGGCATGCACGCCCAGCACGACGGCGAGGCTGGTGCCATAACGCGTCAGTTTGTGGCGCGTCGTGATCATTTCTTGGCTGCCGTCTCAAGTCCGACCAGGCCTACCTTGAGGTAGCCGGCTGCCCGCAGGGCATCCATCACGCTCATCAGGTCGCCGTAGTCCACGCCTTTGTCGGCCTGGAAGAAGATGGTCGTGTCTTTCTTGCCTTGGGTCTTGGCATCCAGCACCGGCCCCAGGGTTTCAGCCTTGACCTCTTCTTCGCCCAGGAACAGGCGTTGGTCCGCCTTGACGCTGAGGAAGATCGGTTTTTCCGGCCGCGGCGCCGGCTTGGCGCTGGACGCGGGCAGGTCCACCTTGATGTCCACGGTCGCCAGCGGTGCCGCCACCATGAAGATGATCAGCAGTACCAGCATCACGTCGATAAACGGCGTGACGTTGATTTCGTGGTTCTCGACGAGTTCGTCGTCGCCTTGATTCAAATGCAGGCCCATGGCCGATTACCCCACTTTCACCATGTGCGGTTGCGAGCTGCGCTCGGTAGGCAGGTGATCGAGGTCACGGCTGACGAGCAACAGGACTTCTGCCGACGCATCCGATACCTGAGCCTTGTAGCCGGCGATCGAACGGGCGAAGACGTTGTAGATCACCACCGCAGGAATTGCGGCAACCAGGCCCAGGGCGGTAGCCAGCAGAGCTTCGGCGATGCCGGGGGCGACGACGGCGAGGTTGGTGGTCTGGGTTTTGGCGATACCGATGAAGCTGTTCATGATGCCCCACACGGTACCGAACAGGCCGACGAAGGGTGCGGTGGAACCGATGGTAGCGAGTACGCCGGTGCCGCTGCTCATGTTACGGCCGCAGGCGGCCACCAGGCGCTCAAGGCGGAAGCTGACGCGCTCCTTGATGCCTTCTTTTTCACGGGTGTTGGCCGACAGGCGCATTTCTTCCAGTGCGTCGTGCACCAGCAGGTTGGCCAGGGTGCCCTTCTTGGTCGCGGTTTCGCTCGCTTCCTTGAGGGTGGTGGCTTTTTTCAGGTGGACGATTTCAGCGCGCAGACGACGCTTGGCGCCCAACAGCTCGAAGCCTTTGGCAATCCAGATGGTCCAGGTGATGATCGAGGCAATGGCCAGGCCGATCATTACGGCTTTCACCACCACGTCAGCATTCTGATACATGCCCCATGGCGACAAGTCGTGGGCCATGCCCAGGGTGTTGTCTTCTTCCAGCACCACGCCGGTTTCGTCGGCAGGTGCGGCGGCGCCGGCGGCCTGGGCCGGGTCGGTGGCCACTGGCGCGACGGCAGGCGTTGCCGCAGTAGCGGCATTTTGCTCGGCAGCTGCCGGAGCGGCTGGGGCAGTGGCGTCAGCGAATGCGGCGGTCGGTGCCAGCAATACGCTGAACAGCATCGCAGCAATCGCACGCCAGGCGCGGGAGGGGCTGTGAAGCTTGGTTGGCGAAGCGGGGGTTGTATGACGTGTCATGCTGGCCGGACCTGAGAGAAAAAATGGGTGATCGTCCTTCCAGACCATTTAGGGTCGAGGACAAATGGGCGGTTATTATTGCAAGTAATTCTTGTTAACTAAAGTGGCACTGTTACTTTATTTCGCTTTTTACTGGCCGTTGATCCACTCGCGCGGCTAATCTGCGCCTTTGAGAATGGAGTTTTATGATGTCTGCGCCTTCTGTTGTGATTGCCGGTTGCGGTGATGTGGGTAGTCGGCTGGCTAGTCAATTGCTGGCCTTGGAATGGGAGGTCCACGGCCTGCGCCGCGATATTTCACGCTTGCCCGACGGTGTGATCGGCATTGCCGGCGATCTGTTCAAAAAGGACTGCCCGGACACCTGGCCGATCGGCGGGGTGGATTATCTGGTGTATTGCGCCGCTGCCACTGACCACGACGAAGCCGGCTATCGCGCCGCTTACGTGCAAGGGTTGCAGCATGTGTTGGAGTGGCTGGGCGATTACGGCCAGGAGCCGAAACATCTGCTGTTTGTCTCCAGCAGCAGTGTTTACGGACAGCAGAACGGCGAGTGGGTCGACGAAACGTCCGAGACGCAAGCGAAGGGCTATTCCGGGCAGGTGATGCTGGAAGCTGAGCAAGTGGCGCTCAATAGCGGCATCCCGGCCACCGTTGTGCGGCTGACCGGAATTTACGGTCCGGGTCGGGAATGGCTGCTGACTCAGGTTCGCCAAGGCTATCGTGTAGCGGTTGACCCGCCTTTATATGGCAACCGAATTCATGCTGATGATGCCGCGGGCCTGCTCGCGTTTTTGCTGCGGCATGTGGAAAAAGGCGGTTCGCTGGACAAGTTCTATATCGGCGTTGACGATGCGCCGGCACCACTGGCCGAGGTGGTGGCGTGGTTGCGCGAGTACCTGGGTGTGACCGAATGGGCCGAGGACGCCAGTGTGCGGCGTGCGGGGAGCAAGCAGTGCAGTAATGCACGTATGAAGGCGCTTGGCTGGACGCCGACATACCCGACGTACCGGGAAGGCTATGCGGCGATTCTGAAAGGCTGAAGCGCGGCAAAAAATGTGGGAGCTGGCTTGCCTGCGATAGCGGTATATCAATCACATCTTTGTTGGATGTAATACCGTCATCGCAGGCAAGCCAGCTCCCACATTTGGATTTGGGCGAGGCTTTTATTACTTTTCAAGCAACCATTGGCGAGGGCCTGGCGTAAACGAAGGCACTTCATCGGCCTGCGCGGTATTGATCGCCTGGAAGATCTCCAGTTGCTTACCCTTGCGCGTGAAGATCCATGGGTTGCCCTGGCCGTCCAGTTGCAGCCAGATGCTGTCGTAGCCGCCGCTCATGGAGGCGCAATCGCCTGCCAGGCAGAGTGAATAGCGATCAACCCCCGGCAGGCCGGCGACCTTGCCGTCTGCCTGGAACTGCACCGTGGCACCGCTGCCGGTGCCGTCGCTGATCTTCCAGTCGCCGCCCATATAGGCCGCATACAACGCGCGCTCGAAGGTGGCGCCTAGTGGCGCGCCTTCCGGTGCGGGTTCTTTGGCGCGGGCAAACAGCTGTTCGGGCTCATTGTCGTTGGCCACTTGCAGCAGTTGCTTGCCTTTGCGCTTGAGTTCGGTGGCTGAGCTGCCATAGAAGTCCACGCTCCACGCGCCGGGCTTTTCACCCGACAACTTGCCTTCCGCCACTTCAAAACCGTTGTAGTAGCGCGCCTGCAAAGCCTTGGTGTTGACCTCCCACTCGAGGTTGGGGCCATAGGACTGCAGGGCTTCACGCAAAGGGCCGCCCTTGGCTGCCGCGTCGATGGCGGCCTGGTTGATCCAGGTACCGCTTACATCCAGGTCGGCGGGGTTGCTGGCACAGCCGCCGAGCAACAGGGCGAGCAACGAGGAGGCTACAAGCGCTTTGCGCATTACGAAATCCTTCTGAAACGAAGTCGGCGCAGCCTGTGGGGCTGCGCCGGGTGTTTTACTCGATGACCAGAATGGCGTCCATCTCAACCTGTGCGCCCTTTGGCAGGGCGGCAACGCCGATGGCGGCGCGAGCTGGGTAAGGTTGTTCGAAGTACTTGCCCATGATCTCGTTGACCTTGGCGAAGTGGCTGAGGTCGGTGAGGAAGATGTTCAGCTTGACGATGTCCTTGAACGAACCACCGGCAGCTTCAGCCACGGACTTGAGGTTTTCAAAGACCTGTACGGTCTGGGCTTCGAAGCCTTCAACCAGTTCCATGGTCTTTGGGTCCAGCGGGATCTGGCCGGACATGTAGACGGTGTTGCCCGCCTTGATCGCCTGGGAATAAGTGCCGATGGCGGCTGGAGCTTTATCGCTGGTGATAACTGTCTTGGTCATGAATGACTCCTTGTAATGGATCGGTTATGCACGCATGCGGGTGATGCGGATCACACCGGTCAAGGCGCGCAACTTTTTGATCACGCGGGCCAGGTGCACGCGGTCGTGCACGCTGACCACCAGTTGGACCACGCTGATGCGACCATCGCGTTCGTCCATGCTGATTTTCTCGATATTGCCGTCGGCGGCGTTGACGCTGCTGGCCAGCAGGGCGATGAGGCCGCGCTGGTGTTCCAGCTCAACTCGCAGCTCGACGTTGAATTCGCCGGTGACATCCTTGGCCCACGAGAGCTGGATGCATTTTTCCGGGTTGTGGCGGATTTCGGTGATGTTGCGGCAGTTGTCCAGGTGCACCACCATGCCTTTGCCGGCGGACAAGTGGCCGACAATCGGGTCGCCCGGGATCGGCGTGCAACATTTGGCGTAGCTGAGCACCAGGCCCTCGGTGCCGCGAATCGCCAGTGGGCCTTCGGGGCTCGGCAACTGTTCGCCTTCGCCCAGCAGGCGGCGCGCAACCACGTAGGCCATGCGGTTGCCCAGGCCGATGTCTTCCAGCAGGTCTTCGATGGTTTCCTGTCGGTACTCGTGGAGCATCGCTTGCACGCGCTCTTGCGGAATCTTGTCCAGGGCGCTGTCGAAGCCGTTGAGCACCTTGTTCAGCAGGCGTTCGCCCAGGCTGATGGATTCGGAGCGGCGCTGCAATTTCAGCGCGTGGCGAATATGCGTACGGGCCTTGCCGGTGACCACAAAGTTGAGCCAGGCCGGGTTCGGGCGAGCGCCCGGTGCGCTGACGATCTCCACCGTGGAACCGCTTTGCAGCGGTTCGGACAACGGGGCAAGGCGCCGGTTGATGCGACAGGCGATGCAGCTGTTGCCGACATCGGTGTGCACCGCGTAGGCAAAGTCGACCGCCGTGGAGCCTTTGGGCAGCTCCATGATCCGGCCTTTGGGCGTGAACACGTAGACCTCGTCCGGGAACAGGTCGATCTTCACGCTTTCGATAAATTCCAGGGAGTTGCCGGCACGTTGCTGCATTTCCAGCACGCCCTTGACCCATTGGCGCGCACGGGCATGGGTGCCTTTGGGCTGCTCGTCGCCGCTGGACTTGTACAGCCAGTGGGCGGCAATGCCGTTGTTGGCCATTTCTTCCATTTCGCGGGTGCGGATCTGGATCTCGATCGGCACGCCGTGCATGCCAAACAGGGTGGTATGCAGCGACTGGTAGCCGTTGGCCTTGGGAATTGCGATGTAGTCCTTGAAGCGGCCCGGCAGGGGCTTGTACAAATTATGTACAGCTCCCAGTACGCGGTAGCAGGTATCGACCTTGTCGACGATGATCCGGAACGCATAGACGTCCATGATCTCGTTGAAGGCCCGACGCTTGCCGCGCATCTTTTTGTAGATGCCGTAGATGTGCTTCTGCCGGCCGCTGACCTCGCCCTCGATTTCGTCAATCGCCAGGCAATGGCTCAGGGACTCTTCGATCTTGTTGACGATTTCCTTGCGGTTGCCCCGTGCGCGCTTGACCGCCTGGTAGATGCGCGCCGAACGCATGGGGTGCATGGCTTTAAAGCCCAGGTCTTCGAATTCGATACGAATGGCGTGCATGCCCAGCCGGTTGGCGATGGGCGCATAGATTTCCAGGGTTTCCTTGGCGATGCGCCGGCGCTTTTCGCCGGACAGCACTTCCAGCGTGCGCATGTTGTGCAGCCGGTCGGCCAGCTTGACCAGAATCACCCGAATGTCTCGGGCCATGGCCATGGCCATCTTCTGGAAGTTTTCCGCCTGGGCTTCGGCCTTGGTCTCGAAGTTCATCTGGGTCAGCTTGCTGACCCCGTCGACCAGTTCGGCCACGGTTTCGCCAAATTGCGCACTGAGCGCTTCCTTGGCAATGCCGGTGTCTTCGATCACGTCATGCAGCATCGCGGCCATCAGGCTCTGATGGTCCATGTGCATGTCGGCAAGAATATTGGCCACCGCAAGAGGATGGGTGACATACGCCTCGCCGCTACGTCGGCGTTGGCCGTCGTGGGCTTGTTCGGCGTAGAAATACGCTCGGCGAACCAGGTTGACCTGGTCTGCGCCGAGGTAGGCCGATAAGCGATCGGCGAGGGCGTCTATGCTCGGCAAAGTGTGAACTCCTGCCGATGGCTGTGACCCCGCGCCGTGCTACGTCGACCAGGCATAGGCTTAGACGTCCTCGTTGGACTCGCCTTCGAACGCTGCAAACAGCGGTTCGTCTTCAACGATTTCGGCGTTGGCGATGAACTCGTAGCTCATCAGGCCTTCAGCGATTTCACGCAGGGCTACAACGGTAGGCTTGTCGTTTTCCCACTGGACCAGAGGCTCTTTGCCGCCAGTGGCCAGTTGACGGGCACGCTTGGTAGAGAGCATGACCAGCTCAAAGCGGTTATCCACGTGTTCTAGGCAGTCTTCAACGGTTACGCGGGCCATGGTATTCCTCGGAGCGAATGCAAGATGCGCGCTGCCCGGTTGGGCGAGCGGACTGAGCAGTTTAAAAAATCACCAGCGTTTAGGGAAGCGCTGATTTTTTGCAGGCCTTCGCAAAACCGCTACAAGTGCCAATGTAAGGCCCTTGCAGCTGTTTTGGGAAGAGTCAATCAGCCGAGCAATTCGGCGAGTAATTTGCCGAAACGCTGCTGTTGGCGCTTTTGCTGCAGTTGGTTGGCGCGGAAAATCGCCTTCAAATCATCCAGGGCGTGGGTAAAGTCGTCATTGATGATCAGGTAGTCGTAGTCGACGTAGTGGCTCATTTCGCTGACGGCTTCACGCATGCGGCCCTCGATGATCTCATCGCTGTCCTGGCCGCGGTTGGTCAGGCGTTGGTGCAGGGCTTGGAGCGATGGCGGCAGGATGAAGATGGAGCGCGCCTTGGGCATCAGCTGGCGCACTTGCTCGGCGCCCTGCCAGTCGATCTCCAGGATCAGGTCGTGGCCTTCGTCCAGGGTCTGTTGCAGGTGGCTCTGCGAGGTGCCGTAGAGGTTGCCGAACACTTCGGCGCGCTCCAGGAAGTCACCGTGTTCGATCATCTTGACGAACTCGGTACGCTCGACGAAGTGATAGTGCACGCCGTCCACTTCGCCCGGGCGCATGGCGCGGGTGGTGTGCGAGACCGAAATGCGGATCTGCTCGTCAGCGTCGGTCAAGGCCTTGACCAGGCTGCTCTTGCCCGCGCCCGAAGGGGCGGAAATGATGTAAAGGGTGCCGGTGCTGTGGGTCATGGAGGGTGCCTTACTCAATATTCTGTACTTGTTCGCGCATTTGCTCGATCAACACTTTGAGGTTGACCGCCGCCGTGGTGCTGCGCGGGTCGAACGCTTTGGAGCCCAGTGTATTGGCTTCGCGGTTGAGTTCCTGCATCAGGAAGTCCAGGCGCCGACCGGCGGCACCGCCGGACTTGAGTACGCGGCGCACTTCAAGGATATGGGTGCTCAGGCGGTCAAGTTCTTCGGCCACGTCGCTCTTCTGCGCGAGCAGGACCATTTCCTGTTCCAGGCGCGTCGGATCGAGGTCGGCCTTCATGTCGGTGAAGCGGTCGAGGACCTTCTGGCGCTGGGTGGCGAGCATCTGCGGTACCAATTCGCGCAGGGTCACTACGTCGGCTTCGATCGAGGTCAGCCGCTCGTTGATCAGGCGCGCCAGTTCGGCGCCTTCGCGTTCACGGCCGGCCTTGAGCTCCTTCAGGCCCTGGTTGAACAGGGCGAGGGCTTCGGCATTCAAGGCCTGAGGGTCTGCCGCGTCGGCCACCAGCACGCCGGGCCAGGCCAATACTTCCAGAGGGTTCAATGCGGCCGGCTGTTTGATCAGGCCGGCGATGGTTTCGGCCGCGGCCACCAGTTGGGCGGCGCGGTCTCGGTCGACCTGCAGCGGCTTGCCGGTGGTTTCTTCGGTAAAGCGCAGAGTGCATTCCAGCTTGCCGCGGGAGATGCCCTGACGCAGCGCTTCACGAACCGCGCCTTCAAGGTCGCGGAACGACTCCGGCAGGCGCAGGTGCGGCTCCAGGTAACGGCTGTTGACCGAGCGCAGTTCCCAGCTGAGGGTGCCTTGGGCCCCGGCTTTTTCGACACGGGCGAAGGCGGTCATGCTGTGCACCATGGAGGTACCTCGCGATGCAGTCCCGCAAATACGGGCTGATGGGTAAATTGAAGCCGACAGGCTGCGAAGGCGCAGGAGTGTAGCGCAGTGGGGCGGGTGCGCCAAAACAATGGCCGATCGCCTGACCATTCGTAACCGAATTTTTTAGAAGTGCCTCGAACCGGCTTGCGGCTCTATAATGCTCGGCAGTTTTTCGTCCTCAGTACAGGTATCCCCTATGAAACGTCCAAGTGGTCGCGCTGCCGATCAGCTCCGCTCGATCCGCATCACCCGCAACTACACCAAACACGCCGAGGGATCCGTACTGGTCGAGTTTGGCGATACCAAGGTCATCTGCACTGTCAGCGTCGAAAACGGCGTGCCGCGCTTCCTCAAGGGCCAGGGCCAGGGTTGGTTGACCGCTGAATACGGCATGCTGCCGCGCGCCACTGGCGAGCGTAACCAGCGTGAAGCCAGCCGTGGCAAGCAAGGCGGGCGTACCCTGGAAATCCAGCGCCTGATCGGCCGCTCCCTGCGTGCCGCCCTGGATATGTCCAAGCTGGGTGACGTCACCCTCTACGTCGACTGCGACGTGATCCAGGCTGACGGCGGTACCCGCACGGCGTCCATCACCGGCGCCATGGTGGCCCTGGTCGACGCTTTGAAAGTCATCAAGAAGCGTGGCGGCCTGAAAGCGGGTGACCCGCTCAAGCAGATGATCGCCGCTGTGTCTGTTGGCATGTACCAGGGCGAGCCTGTGCTGGACCTGGACTACCTGGAAGACTCGGCTGCCGAGACCGACCTCAACGTGGTCATGACCAGCACCGGTGGTTTCATCGAAGTGCAGGGCACTGCCGAAGGCGCGCCATTCCAGCCGGCTGAGCTGAACGCCATGCTGGCCTTGGCCCAGAAAGGCATGACCGAAATCTTTGAATTGCAGAACGCCGCGCTGGCTGACTGAGCCGGCCCAAGGAGAAACGCCATGAATGACAGCCAGTTGCCGGTTCCGGCACCGTCCAAGGAAGTACGCCAGTGGGCAATGTTGTGTCATTTTGCGGCATTCCTGGGGTTGGTATTCCCCTTCGGCAGCTTGCTGGGGCCGTTGATCCTGTGGCAGTTCAAGAAGGACATGGACCCGCTCATCGATGACCAGGGCAAGGAGGCGCTGAATTTCCAGATCACCGTGGCGATCGCCTGGCTGGTGTGCCTGTTGCTGGGCTTCGTGGTCGTTGGCTTCTTGCTGATGACCGTGCTGGTGATTGGTGCGTTGATACTGACGATCATCGCCGGTATCAAGGCCAACAAAGGCATTGCCTATCGCTATCCGTGGACCTGGCGCCTGGTCAAGTAACCGGGCGGCCACAAAAAAACCGACATCACTGTCGGTTTTTTTGTACCTGGAAAAAGACCTCAGATGGTCAATGTCCAGTCGTAGTCCACGATCAGCGGCGCGTGCTGCGAGAAGCGCGGCTGGCGCGGCAGGCGTGCACTGCGTACGAACCGGCGCAGGCCTGGGGTCAGCAGCTGGTAGTCGAAACGCCAGCCCAGGTTGAGCATCTCAGCCTGTTCGTTATCTGGCCACCAGCTGTACTGGTCGCCTTCGCGGCTGACTTCACGCAGGGCATCGACATAGCCCATGTTGCCGACAATCTCGTCCATCCAGGCGCGTTCTGGCGCCAGGAAACCCGGGGATTGCTGGCTGTCGCGCCAGTTCTTGATATCCAGTTTCTGTTGCGCCACGTACAGCGAGCCACAATAAATGTACTCGCGACGTTTGCGTCGCTGCTTATCCAGGTAACGGGCGAAATCGTCCATTAGCTTGAATTTCTGGTTCAAGTCTTCATCGCCGTTCTGCCCGGAAGGAAGCAGCAAGGTCGCGATGCTGACCTTGTCGAAATCGGCTTGCAGGTAACGCCCGTAGCGGTCGGCTGTCTCGAAGCCGAGGCCGCTGATGACCGCCTTGGGTTGCAACCGCGAGTACAAAGCCACGCCACCTTGGGTGGGCACTTCGGCATCGCAGGCATAAAGGAAGTAGCCATCCAGTTGGAAGGCTGGGTCGTCCAGTTCAAAGGCGGAGGCACGGGTGTCCTGCAGGCAGATGACGTCGGCATTCTGTGCTTGCAGCCAACTGAGCAAACCACGCTCGACTGCAGCCTGAATACCATTAACGTTCACACTGATGATCCGCATAAATGGCCCCAAAAATCGCGTGCGTGTATGATACACGCCGTCCACCCAATTAGCTAAATCCGTGGTATCTGAGGCTTTTTTCATGCAGGCGTATCAGCGCGATTTCATTCGTTTTGCCATCGATCGCGGCGTTTTACGCTTCGGTGAGTTCACCCTCAAGTCCGGGCGCACCAGCCCGTACTTCTTCAATGCGGGCCTGTTCAACTCAGGTTCGGCCCTGGCTCAGCTGGGCCGTTTCTATGCGGCAGCCATCGTTGAGAGCGGTATTTCCTTCGACGTACTCTTTGGCCCGGCCTACAAGGGTATTCCCCTGGCAGCGGCGACGGCGGTAGCCCTGGCGGAGCATCACGGGCAGGACTTGCCGTGGTGTTTCAACCGTAAGGAAGCCAAGGCCCATGGTGAAGGTGGCAGCCTGGTAGGCGCGCCATTGACCGGCGATGTGCTGATCATCGATGACGTGATCACCGCGGGTACTGCTATCCGTGAAGTGATGCAGATCATCGCTTCCCAGGACGGCGCCAAGGCTGCCGGTGTGTTGATCGCCTTGAACCGCCAGGAGCGTGGCAACGGTGAGTTGTCGGCGATCCAGGAAGTGGAGCGTGACTTCGGCATTCCGGTGGTGAGCATCGTGTCGTTGAACCAGGTGTTGCAGTTCCTGGAAGATGACTCGCAGCTCAAGCAACATTTGCCGGCTGTGCGTGCATACCGCGAGCAGTTCGGCGTCTGACACTGAATCCTGTGGGAGCGGGCTTGCACGCGATAGCGGTGTGTCAGGCGGTGCATTTTTGCATGTACTGTCGTCATCGCAGGCAAGCCAGCTCCCACATTTGAACTGTGTACAAACAAAGGCCCCGCTCAATTCAATTGAGCGGGGCCTTTTGCTTTGCAGCGATCAAGGGCGCTTGCGGTTACTGATCAACGTACCGACACCGGTATCGGTGAAGATTTCCAACAGTATTGCATTTGGCACGCGGCCATCCAGGATCAGCGAGCTGCCGACGCCGCCCTGCACGGCTTCCAGTGCGCAACGGATCTTCGGCAACATGCCGCCGTAGATGGTGCCGTCGGCGATCAGGTCGTCTACCTGCTGGGTAGTCAAGCCGGTCAGTACCTTGCCTTCCTTGTCCATCAAACCGGCGATGTTGGTCAGCAGCATCAGCTTTTCAGCCTTCAGTGCTTCCGCCACCTTACCGGCTACCAGATCGGCGTTGATGTTATAGGACTCGCCATTAGCACCCACGCCGATCGGCGCAATTACCGGGATGAAGTCGCCCTTGACCAGCAGGTTGAGCAAATCGGTGTTGATGCCGATGACTTCGCCCACCTGGCCGATGTCGATGATTTCCGGCTGGGTCATCTCCGGCGTCTTGCGGGTCACGGTCAGTTTCTTGGCGCGGATCAGTTCCGCATCCTTGCCGGTCAGGCCGATGGCGCTGCCGCCGTGGCGGTTGATCAGGTTGACGATGTCTTTGTTGACCTGGCCGCCGAGGACCATCTCCACCACGTCCATGGTTTGCGCGTCAGTGACGCGCATACCATCGATGAAGTGACTCTCGATGGACAACCGCTTGAGCAGGTCGCCGATTTGCGGGCCGCCGCCGTGGACGACCACGGGGTTGATCCCTACGGCCTTCATCAGCACGATGTCGCGGGCAAAGCCGGTTTTCAGCTCATCGCTTTCCATGGCATTGCCGCCGTACTTGATCACCAGCGTCTTGCCGACGTAGCGTCGAATATAAGGCAACGCTTCGGACAGGACCTTGGCGGTGTTGGCAGCGGCTTCGCGTTCGAGGGTCATTCAGGGCTCCGGGCAAAAAATCAGAACGGTAATTGGAGATCAGGGGCAACACGTTTCAACTGGGCGTGGAACACGTCCTTGATGCGCTGCAACTCAGCCTCGGTATCCGCCTCGAAACGCAGGACCAGCACCGGTGTGGTGTTGGACGCGCGAACCAGGCCCCAGCCTTTGGCGTAATCGACTCGCACACCATCAATGGTGGTCAGGTTGGCGCCTTCACCCCATTGCGCATCGTGCAATGCGTCAATGATGCTGAATTTGCTCTCCTCGGTCACATGGATATTGATCTCTGGCGTAGAAATATCATTCGGGAAGGTCTGAAACAGCTCTTCGGCCGTGGATTTCTCCTTGCTGAGGATCTCCAGCAGGCGAGCGGCACTGTAGATACCATCGTCAAACCCGAACCAACGTTCTTTGAAGAACACGTGACCGCTCATTTCACCGGCCAACAGCGCGCCGGTTTCCTTCATTTTCTTTTTGATCAACGAGTGACCGGTCTTCCACATTAGCGGGCGACCACCGTATTCCTTGATCAATGGCGTCAGGCGACGAGTGCATTTCACATCGAAGATGATCTCGGCGTTGGCATTGCGCGCAACCACGTCTCTAGCAAACAGCATCAACAGGCGGTCCGGGAACACGATCTCGCCGGTTTCGGTCACCACGCCCACACGGTCGCCGTCGCCATCGAAGGCCAAGCCGACGTCGGCGCCCACTTCCTTGACCTTGGCAATCAGGTCTACCAGGTTTTCCGGCTTGCCTGGGTCCGGGTGATGGTTGGGGAAGTTGCCGTCTACTTCGCAGAACAGTGGGATCACTTCGCAGTTCAGGGCTTCGAGCAATTGCGGGGCAATCACACCCGCTGCGCCGTTGCCGCAGTCCACCACGACTTTCAAGCGGCGGGCGAGCTTGACGTCGCGAGTGATTTCATCGGAGTAGCGCTGGAGGATATCGACCTTGGTGATGCTGCCGGTGCCGCTGGTCAAGTCGTTGGTCTTCAGGCGGGTGTGCAGAGCCTGGATCTGTTCATTGGCGAGGGTGTCGCCAGCGATGACGATCTTGAAGCCGTTGTAATCCGACGGATTGTGGCTGCCGGTGAGCATGACCCCGGATTTGCCCGCCAGTACGTTGGCGGCGTAGTACAGCGCGGGGGTTGGCACCAGGCCGACGTCGCTGACATGGCAGCCGCTGTCAGCCAGGCCCTGGATGAGTTGCTCGACCAACTCCGGGCCGGACAAGCGGCCGTCACGGCCTACCGAGACGTTGGGTTCGCCTTGGGCCAGGCTCTGGGAGCCGATGGCGCGGCCGATCCAGTAGGCGGTTTCGGCGGTCAGGGTCTTGGGGACCACACCACGGATGTCATAGGCGCGAAAAATGCTGTCGGGAAAGGTCGGGGCTACGCGGGCTGCGGTACTCATCGCGGGGGAAACTCCATCTGAAAGGGGGCAAGGCGGGCCTGATGTGGCTGGCCGGCAGGCTCAAACTGAAGGGTATGACGGCGTTTTCGGCAGAGAGTTCGTGGTGTAAAAATGCCATCGGCGCTTCGGCCTCGGCATTATTTTTACCTAATCCTTTGATTTCATTATAGAAATCTCGATGATCATTTCCGCGCATTCTTTATCCTGAAAGGCCGGGCGGCGGTGTGTGGCCGGTCGATTGCGCCCGGCCACGTTCAGCTTAGTCAGTGACTGCCGGAATGCCCAAAACCGCCTGCACCACGTTGGGTTTCGTCGAATTCCTGCACCAATTCGAAATGCGCCTGCACCACCGGCACCAGTACCAGTTGGGCGATGCGCTCGCCGACGGCGATGTTGAAAGCAGTCTGGCCACGGTTCCAGCACGACACCATCAACTCGCCCTGGTAGTCGGAATCGATCAGGCCGACCAGGTTGCCTAGCACGATGCCATGTTTATGGCCCAAGCCGGAGCGCGGCAGGATCAGCGCCGCCAGGCCAGGATCGCCGACATAGATCGACAAGCCCGTGGGAATCAGGATGGTCTGGCCCGGCTCAAGGACGGTGTCTTGCTTGAGCATGGCGCGCAGGTCCAGGCCGGCGGAGCCCGGTGTGGCGTAGGCCGGCAGGGGAAAGTCGTTGCCGAGGCGTGGGTCGAGGATCTTGGCTTGTAAAGCATGCATGGACATTAAACCTGGTTCAGCCGTTGGGCGATAAAAGAGATCAGTTGGCGGGCAATCTTGCCCTTGCTGGTCTGGGCGAAAAGGGTGGCGTGCAATTCACGGTCGATCACGCTGCACGCATTTTCCTCGCTGTTGAAGCCGATGCTCGGGTTGGCGACATCATTGGCAACGATCAGGTCGAGGTTTTTGTCTTTCAGTTTGCGTGCGGCGTAGTCCAGCAGGTGCTCGGTCTCGGCTGCGAAGCCGACGCTGAACGGACGGTCCGGACGGGTAGCGATGGTGGCCAGGATGTCCGGGTTACGCACCATTTGCAGGAGCAGGCCGTCGCCGCTCGTAGGGTCTTTCTTGAGCTTCTGCGGGGCCACGACCTCGGGTCGGTAATCCGCAACCGCTGCCGAGGCGATAAACAGGTCGCAGGGAATGGCGGCTTCGCAGGCCGCCAACATGTCCCGGGCGCTGACTACGTCGATACGCGTAACGCGATCAGGGGTCGGCAAATGTACCGGGCCGGTTATCAGTGTGACCCGTGCGCCTGCCTCGACCGCAGCTTCTGCCAACGCGAAGCCCATTTTTCCTGAGCTATGGTTGGTGATGTAGCGCACCGGGTCGATGTTTTCCTGGGTCGGGCCGGCGGTGATCAGCACGTGCTTGCCGGTCAGGGCCAGATGCTGGAAGCACTCGGCGGCGCACTGCGCCAGGTCCGTGGCTTCGAGCATGCGGCCCAGGCCGACGTCGCCGCAGGCCTGGCTGCCGGAAGCCGGGCCGAACACCTTGAGGCCGCGGGTTTGCAGGAGTTGGGTATTGGCCTGGGTGGCCGGATCGCGCCACATGGCCTGGTTCATGGCCGGTGCGATAGCTACGGTGGCGTCGGTGGCCAATACCAGGGTGGTGAGCAGGTCATCGGCAATGCCCTGGGCCAGGCGGGCGATCAGGTCGGCAGTGGCCGGGGCTATCAGCACCAGGTCGGCCCATTTGGCCAGTTCGATATGGCCCATGGCGGCTTCTGCGGCCGGGTCCAGCAGGTCGAGGTGAACCGGGTGGCCGGACAACGCTTGCATGGTCAGCGGGGTGATGAACTCACTGCCACCACGGGTCATGACCACGCGCACTTCGGCGCCCTGGTCCAGGAGCCTGCGAACCAACTCTGCGCTCTTGTAGGCGGCAATGCCGCCGCCGACGCCGAGAACGATGCGTTTCCGATACAGACGCTGCATTGGTTTGCCTTTCCAGTTCAGTGATGCCAGTTCAATGACACCTGCGATGACCCCTCCCCAGGTGAAATCGCAGGCAAAAAAGAGGGCCCTACGATAACACAGCGCCCGCCGGGCAACAGCGGAGCAGATACAGGGAGGTGGGATGAGTATTCGTGATTGGCCCGTGGCAGAGCGTCCACGGGAGAAGTTATTGGAAGGCGGCGCGGCGAGCCTGTCCGATGCCGAGCTGTTGGCGATCTTCCTGCGTACGGGGGTGGCCGGCCGAAGTGCGGTGGATCTGGCGCGCCATCTGTTGGCCCAATTCGGTGGCCTGCGCCCGTTACTGGAGGCCAGCCAGACGTTGTTCAGCCAGCATCTGGGGCTGGGGCCGGCGAAGTTTGCCCAGTTGCAGGCGGTGTTGGAGATGTCCCGGCGCCACCTGGCCGAGCGCTTGCGGACTGACTCTGTGCTGGAAAACCCGCTGGCCGTGCGTGAGTACCTCAAGGCACTGCTGCGCCATGAGCCCCATGAGATCTTCGGCTGCCTGTTCCTGGACTCCAAGCATCGGGTGCTAGGGTTCGAGGTCATGTCCCAAGGCACGATCGACGCTGCGATTGTCTACCCGCGACAGGTGGTCAAGCGCGCCTTGGCGTACAACTCGGCGGCATTGATCCTGTGTCATAACCATCCGTCGGGAAGCACGGAGCCCAGCGCGGCTGATCGAAAATTGACCAAGCTGCTGCAAAAGGCGCTGGACGTGGTGGATGTGCGGGTGCTGGACCACATCATCGTGGGCGATGGTGACCCGCTGTCGATGGCTGAATACGGTTGGCTGTAACGGCCCTGCCTCTGTAGGAGCGAGCTTGCTCGCGAAAAACCAGAGGGCCCCGCGGGGTGTCAGGTTTTTCCGCGTCATCGTTGACGATTTTCGCGAGCAAGCTCGCTCCTACAGGTGGGGGGTTGTGCCTTAGGGCTTGAGGCTGACTTTCGAATAGTCCTGGCGCCCGAACGGGCTTACCTGGTACCCCTGGATGTTCTTGCGGGTCAAGGCAAACGCCGTCGGATGCGCCAGTGGCAGCCACAGCGCCTGTTGCTGGATCTGCGCCTGGGCCTGCTGATACAGCTTGCTGCGCACACCTTGCTCACTGGTGGTTTTGCCCGCACTGATCAACTTATCCAGGGTGGGGTCGCAATAGCGGGCAAAGTTGGTGCCGGACTTCACCGCGGCGCAGGAGAACTGCGGCGTCAGGAAGTTATCCGGGTCGCCGTTGTCCCCAGCCCAGCCCATGAACAGCAAGTCGTGCTCGCCGGCCTTGGCGCGGCGGATCAACTCGCCCCATTCGATCACGCGAATCTCGGCCTGGATGCCAACCTTGGCCAGGTCGGCCTGCAACAGTTGGGCGCCGAGGTTCGGGTTGGGGTTCAGCAGGCTGCCGGTAGGGCGGGTCCATATCGTGGTTTTGAAACCGTCCTTGAGCCCGGCGCGGCCCAGCAAGGCCTTGGCTTTGGCGAGGTCCTGCGGGTAGCCTGGCAACTCTTTGGCATAGCTCCAGGTGTTCGGCGGGTAGACACCGTTGGCCGCTTCGGCGGTGCCTTCGAACACGGCCTTGAGGTAGCTGCCCTTATCAAAGGCCAGGTTGATCGCCTGGCGCACTTCGGGCTTGTCCAGCGGTGGGTGCTGGCTGTTGATGGCGACGAACGCGGTCATGAAGGCGGCGGTTTTTTCCACCTTCAGCGCCGCGTCTTTTTCGGCCTCGCCCACATCCAGGGGCTTGGGTGACAGGGCGATCTGGCATTCATCGCGGTGCAGCTTCTGCAGGCGTACGTTGGCGTCCGGGGTGATGGCGAAAATCAGGTTGTCCACCGCCGGTTTGCCGGCGAAGTAGTCCGGGTTGGCCTTGTAACGCACCACGGCATCTTTCTGGAAACGCACGAACACAAACGGGCCGGTGCCGATGGGCTGGCTGTTGAGCTTCTCGGGTGTGCCGGCCTTGAGCAATTTATCGGCATATTCAGCCGGATAGATCGACGCAAAGCCCATGCTCAGTGCTGGGAGGAAGGTGGAATCGGCATGGTCGAGGGTGAAGCGCACGGTCAGTGGGTCAAGGGCGTCGATTTTCTTGACCAGTGCCGGCAATTGCAGGGATTGGGCGTGAGGAAAGCCGCTCTGGGCGATCTTGTGCCACGGGTTGGCCGGGTCGAGCATGCGCTCGAAGCTGAAGCGTACATCTTCGGCGGTCAGGGTGCGGCTTGGGCTGAAATAGCTGGTGCGATGGAATTTCACGTCGGGGTGCAGTTTGAAGGTGTACGTCAGCCCATCGGGCGACACTTCCCAGCTATCTGCAAGGCTCGGTACCAACTTGCCACTGGCCGCGTCGAATTCCACCAAACGGTTCATCAGCACGTCGGCCGAGGCGTTGGTGGTGGTCAGTGAGTTGTACTGCACCACATCGAACCCTTCGGGGCTGGCCTCGGTGCATACGCTCAAGTTGGTGGCCGCAACGGCCATCGGCGCAATAAAGAGAGGGGCAAGCAATAGCGGTAGGGCAGCGAGGCGCATATTCGGTTTCCTGTGCAGATCGAAGGCCCATCTGCGAGTGCAGTCTGGAAAAAGCCTACCGTAGAGGTCTGATTGATAAATGACTAGCCCATTTTTGCCTGTGCTTTTGGCCAAAATGCTGTTTTGATGGCGCCTCAGCGTGTTTCGCCGTGCACTTCCCTGTGACCGCAGACGTTGTAAATCATTCTGTGCGACGAGCGGTCGGCTGTTACAGCGGCCCCTCCTGGCAGCGGTTCAGGCACTTGTGGCCAAGATTTACGCTGCTAAAAGTACACAGGTTGTTGTTGCACTGGGGTCTTTCTGGTATAAAGCAGCGCTCTTTTCTAGGGGCCCGGTTCCTTCACTGTAGGTGTAGCCGGTAAGACCCTAAAGAAACGCGGCGCCTGGCGCCAAATGACTGAGAGATTAAGCGGCCAACCCATGCCGGGTTGGGCATGTGGTTTTAGAGGGCTGAGGCATGTCGAGAGTCTGTCAAGTTACCGGTAAGGGTCCGGTGACTGGGAATAACATTTCCCACGCAAATAACAAAACCCGTCGTCGTTTCCTGCCGAACCTGCAGCATCACCGCTTCTGGGTTGAAGAAGAGAAACGTTTTGTTCGCCTGCGTGTATCTGCTAAAGGCATGCGTATTATCGACAAGCGTGGCATCACTGTCGTGCTGGCCGAAATCCGCGCCGCTGGCAAGATCTAAGGAGCTCTATCATGCGTGAATTGATTCGAATGATCTCTAGCGCCGGTACTGGTCACTTCTACACTACCGACAAGAACAAGCGTACTACCCCGGACAAGCTCGAAAAGAAAATGTTCGACCCGCGCGTTCGCAAGCACGTGATCTACAAAGAAGGCAAAATCAAGTAATTGATTTTCTTCCTTGTGAAAAAAAGCCCGTATCTCACGATGCGGGCTTTTTTTTGCCTGATCGTTCCCACGCTCTGCTGATCGTTCCCACGCTCTGCGTGGGAATGCCGTCTCGGACGCTCAGCGTCCCGTTGTCGATCAACCAATGATCAGGCTTTCTCTTCAAACACCACGTAGATCTTGCGGCACGCTTCCAGCACTTCCCAGGTACCACTGAAACCGGCAGGGATCACAAAGCGGTCGCCGGCCCGCAGTGTCTTGGCATTCCCCTCGGCATCGCGCAACACCGACACGCCTTGCACGATCTCGCAGTACTCATGCTCGGTGTAATTGACCTTCCACTGGCCCACTTCACCTTCCCAGACGCCCGCGTTCATCTGGCCGCATGGGCTGTTGTAGTGGTTGTAGAGTGTCTGTTCGGGGTCGCCCTTGAGGATTTTCTCGGCGGCAGGGCGGTAGCGTTCGGGGGCGGTGTTGGCTTGGCTGAAATCGACGATGTCCTGGATGCTCATGTGCATTTCCCGTCTGGCCTGCAGTTGGAGAGCCCAAAGTCTATGTTTATTAAAATGAACATCGCAAGGGCGTTTGCCGCCGTTCTGTCAAATATATTGAAACATCCCCAGCCGCTGGTTTAGGGTGGCAGCTGCCTTGAGCCGAACAGCAGGCTGGCCGGGCAAGCATTCGTGATGGCGCCGGGATAAACCTCCCAGGCCCTTGTATTCAATAAGAGGAGGACACTCGCATGACCACCCTGACCCGTGCCGACTGGGAACAACGCGCCAAGGCTCTGAAAATCGAAGGCCGCGCCTATATCAATGGCGAATACACCGCCGCCGTTTCCGGTGACACCTTCGAATGCATCAGCCCGGTGGATGGGCGCTTGCTAGCCACTGTCGCCAGCTGTGATGCCAGCGACGCCCAGTGCGCCGTGGAAAATGCGCGTGCCACCTTCAATTCCGGTGTGTGGTCGCGCCTGGCGCCGGCCAAGCGCAAGACAGTCATGATCCGTTTCGCCGCGCTGCTCAAGGCTAACGCCGAAGAGCTGGCGCTGCTCGAAACCCTGGACATGGGCAAACCCATCAGCGATTCCCTGAACATCGACGTCCCCGGCGCGGCGCAAGCCCTGAGCTGGAGCGGCGAGGCTATCGACAAGATCTACGACGAAGTCGCCGCCACGCCCCACGATCAACTGGGCCTGGTGACCCGCGAGCCCGTCGGCGTCGTTGGCGCCATCGTGCCGTGGAACTTCCCGTTGATGATGGCCTGCTGGAAACTCGGCCCGGCGCTGTCTACCGGCAACTCTGTCATCCTGAAGCCGTCCGAAAAATCCCCGCTCACCGCCATCCGCATCGCCGCGTTGGCCGTTGAGGCTGGTATTCCAAAAGGCGTGTTCAACGTGCTGCCTGGCTATGGCCACACTGTAGGTAATGCGCTGGCGGTGCATATGGACGTCGATACCCTGGTGTTCACGGGCTCGACCAAGATCGCCAAGCAACTGTTGATCCGCTCCGGCGAATCGAACATGAAGCGTGTCTGGCTGGAGGCTGGCGGCAAGAGCCCGAACATCGTGTTTGCCGACGCGCCGAACCTGCAAGCGGCGGCCGAATCCGCCGCCAGCGCCATTGCCTTCAACCAGGGCGAAGTCTGCACCGCCGGCTCGCGGCTGCTGGTCGAGCGTTCGATGAAGGACACCTTCCTGCCGCTGGTGATCGAGGCCCTCAAGGGCTGGAAACCCGGCAACCCACTGGACCCAGCCACCACTGTGGGTGCATTGGTGGATACGCAGCAGATGAACACCGTGCTTTCGTACATTGAAGCTGGCCACGCCGATGGCGCCAAGCTGGTCGCGGGTGGCAAACGCACCCTGGAAGAGTCCGGCGGCACCTACGTCGAGCCGACGATTTTCGACGGTGTGACCAATGCCATGAAGATCGCCCAGGAAGAGATCTTTGGCCCCGTCCTGTCGGTGATCACTTTCGACAGCGCCGAAGAAGCCATCGCCATCGCCAACGACACCCAATACGGCCTGGCTGCGGCGGTGTGGACGGCGGACATCTCCAAGGCACACCTGACGGCCAAGGCTCTGCGCGCCGGCAGCGTGTGGGTTAACCAGTACGACGGCGGCGACATGACTGCACCGTTCGGTGGTTTCAAGCAGTCGGGTAATGGCCGCGACAAGTCGCTGCATGCATTCGACAAGTACACCGAGCTGAAGGCGACCTGGATCAAGCTCTAAGCAACACTGCTGATCCCCCTGTAGGAGCGAGCTTGCTCGCGAAGAACCTGAAGGCGCCGCGTTTATCCAGCATGAACGCGTCATCGTTAACGTTTTTCGCGAGCAAGCTCGCTCCTACAGTCGTTTTGCGAAGCAGAATTATCCACAGGAGCGTGGCAATGCGTTGGGCGACTTATTTCGCCGTGCTGGCGTCGGTACTCAGCGTTGGCCTGGCCCTGGGTGTCAGCATGCCGTTGGTATCCCTGCGTCTTGAAGGCTGGGGTTATGGCAGTTTCGCTATTGGCGTGATGGCGGCGATGCCGGCATTCGGCGTACTGCTAGGTGCCAAGGTCTCCAGCCGCATGGCGTCCTGGCTCGGCACTGCCAACCTGATGCGCCTGTGCCTGTGGGCCGGTGCGGTGTCCATCGGCTTGCTGGCGATCCTGCCCAGCTACCCGGTGTGGCTGGTGCTCAGGCTGATGATCGGGGTGATCCTGACCATCGTATTTATCCTGGGTGAAAGCTGGATCAACCAATTGGTGGTCGAGCAGTGGCGTGGCCGCCTGGTGGCGCTGTATGGCTGCAGCTATGCCTTGAGCCAGCTGTCGGGGCCGTTGCTGTTGGGCCTGATTGGCACCGACCATGACTACGGCTTCTGGGTCGGCGCGGGCCTTTTGGTGCTGGCGCCGCTGCTGTTGCTGGGACGTACCGGCGCGCCGACGGCGGATTCGTTCAGCGTGACCTTTGGCGACCTGTGGCGCTTTTGCCTGGGCCTGCCGGCGATTGCCTGGGCCGTGGCGTTGTTTGCTGCGTTCGAAGCGATGATCCTGACGCTGTTGCCGGTGTACTGCCTGCAACAGGGTTTTACCGCCGAGATCGCCTTGGCGATGGTCAGCACGGTGGTGGTGGGCGATGCGTTGCTGCAATTGCCCATTGGCGCGCTGGCCGACTATCTGCCGCGACGTACCCTGTTTCTGGCCTGTGCACTGCTGTTGCTGGCGTCGAGCCTGGCGGTGCCGTTATTGATGCACACGTTGCTGATCTGGCCGGTGTGGGTGCTGTTCGGTGCCAGTGCTGGTGGGTTGTTCACCTTGTCGCTGATTTTGATTGGCGAGCGCTACCGCGACGATGCGTTGGTGCGTGCCAACGCTCACGTGGCGCAGCTGTGGGGTATTGGCTGTCTGATCGGGCCGTTGGTGGCGGGGGCGGGCAGCCAGTGGATCAGTGGGCATGCGCTGCCGCTGTTGATGGCGGCCGGGGCGCTGGGGTTGGTGGTGCTGTTGCTGCGCCAAGGGGCTTTCGGCGCTACGCAGCCGGCCTGACCTCGAAATGCAATCAATTGTGGGAGCTGGCTTGCCTGCGATAACGGGTTGCCCGTCGCTTATTTGTTACCTGGCACACCGCTATCGCGGGCAAGCCCGGCTCCTACAGGTGATGTGCAGTGTTTTTTAGAGCATGCGTTCCAGGCCAACGCGTGTGGCGAACCAGGCATTGAACCGTCGCCACCAACTGCCCGGTTCGCGGGTCAGGGTGTGCATCTGGCCGTTGTCTTCTGTCACCCACACCACCTGGCCGTCCTGCAGTTTGGCCTCATAGCTCAACGCCGGCGCCATACCTTCCAGCGCCAGGTTGCGCACGTGTTCGGCCAGCTCTGGGCTGTCCACCAGTACGCCAACTTCGGTATTCCACAACACTGAGCGCGGGTCGAAATTGAACGAGCCGATAAACGACTTTTCTCGGTCGAAGATCATCGCCTTGCTGTGCAGGCTGGAGTCCGAGCCGCGCAAGCTGCCATGCCGAAACAGGTGCGGGCCGCTGCTTGCGCTGGGGTCGCCCGGTTGCCGGCGCAGCTCATAGAGCTTTACCCCGTGCTCCAGCAGCGCCTTGCGATACGGCGCATAACCGCCGTGCACGGCCGGTACGTCGGTGGCTTCGAGTGCGTTGGTCAGCAGGCGCACCGAAACACCCGCATCGGCACGCCCTGTGAGGTAGACCAGCCCAGGTTGGCCCGGTACGAAGTAAGCCGAAATCATGATCAGCTCATGGCTGACACCCGCCAGCTCTGGCGCCAGTTGAGTGGTCAGCAGCAGTCGGGGGTCGGGGTCGGCCTTGGCCAGTACCTTGCTCGGTGCGTCCCACAGCGCCTGGTTCCAGGCCCAGATCAACTCGCGGCGCCAGAGGTCCATGCGGGGCTGGGTCTGGTAAGTGCGCAGGCGGTTATACAGCGCGTGGTTCTGCTGACGGGACTGAGCCAGGGAGGCTTCAAGGCGCCCGCGGGCGACGGCGAGGTCGACCTTGGAGGGTTTGTTCGAGACGAAGTCATCGATAGGCTTGCTCAAGGCGCTGTTCCAGTACTGGTCGAAGCTGTGACCCAATTGCTCGGCCACCGGCCCGACGCTGAGCATGTCGATATCGGTGAAATTCAGGTTCGGTTCGGCGTCGAAATACTCGTCGCCCAGATTGCGCCCGCCAACGATGGCCACGCTGTTATCGGCCAGCCACAGCTTGTTATGCATGCGCCGGTGTTGCAGTGACAGGTTGAATACACGGCCCATGGCGCGCGTGACGCCGGTGCTACGGCCCAGATGCAGCGGGTTGAACAGGCGTATCTGCACCTTGGGATGGGCGGCGAGGGTGGCGATGATCTGGTCGAGGCCATCGCTGGTAGTGTCGTCCAGCAGAATCCGCACGCGCACCCCGCGATCGGCGGCCTTGAGCAGTTCGTCCACAAGCATGCGGGTGCTGATGCCGTCGTGCACGATGTAGTACTGCAAGTCGAGGCTGGTCTGGGCGTTGCGAATCAACTCGGCGCGAGCCATGAAAGCCTCACTGCTGTTGGGCAGCAAGCGGAAGCCCGAGCGTCCTTGGTAGGGGGCGGCCTGGGCCTGGATCGAGCGACCGAACGAGGAGTCCTTCGCCGGCAGGGCATCGCTGGGGATGCGCGGGGTGTCGACCGTGGCGCAGCCGCCCAGGGCCAGGGCGCCCAGCAGGCAAAACGGTAAAAGCCGTCGAATCATCAAGGAAACTGCTTCCAGGTCAGGGCGGTTGTGGCATATGACGGCATTTGCTCGGGAAAGGTCAGTCCGCCGTCTCTTGCAGCATCTTGCGTGCAGCTGCACCTACCTTGCGCACGGCCTCTTCAATCTGCGGCGTTGGCTTGGCAGCGTAGTTCATGCGCAAGCAGTTACGGTACTTGCCGGAGGCGGAGAAGATGCTGCCTACCGCCACCTGTACACCTTGTTCCACCAGCACGCGGTTGAGCTTCAAGGTGTCGAAGCCCTCCGGCAGCTCAATCCATAGCATGAAGCTGCCTTGGGGCCGGCTGGCGCGCGTGCCAGCGGGGAAATAACGGCTGACCCAATCGAGCATCAAGTCGCGATTACGCTGGTATTGGGTACGCATCCTACGTAAATGAGGCTCGAAATGACCGCCTTTGAGGAATTCGGCAATGGCGATCTGCGGCTGTGTGGCCGTAGAGCCGGTGCTGATGTATTTCATGTGCAGCACCCGCTCCAGATAGCGTCCCGGTGCGACCCAACCAATGCGCAGGCCGGGCGCCAGGGTTTTGGAGAACGAGCTGCACAGCAGCACACGGCCGTCTTCATCGAAGGATTTGATGGTGCGCGGGCGTGGGTAGCTGTAGGCCAACTCGCCATACACATCATCTTCGATAATCGCCACGTCAAAGCGCTGGGCCAGGGTCAGCAAGGCGCGTTTACGGGCTTCCGGCATGATGTAGCCCAAGGGGTTGTTGCAGTTTGGGGTGAGCTGGATGACTTTGATCGGCCACTGTTCCAGCGCCAGTTCCAAGGCCTCCAGGCTGATGCCGGTGAGCGGGTCGGTAGGGATTTCCAGGGCTTTCATGCCCAGGCCCTTGAGGGTCTGCATGGCGCCGTGGAAGCTGGGCGAATCCACCGCGACGATATCGCCGGGCTCACAAATCGCGTGAATGCTGGCGGAGAGGGCTTCGTGGCAACCGGTGGTGATCACGATGTCTTCGGCGCTCAGTTGGCAGCCGGAGTCCAATGACAGCCGGGCGATTTGCTCACGCAGTTCCATACAGCCAAGGATATTGTCGTAATACAGCCCCGGCAGGTCTTGGCGCCGGCTGACACGGGCGAGGCTACGCAGCAACGGCTTCAAGGTAGGCGACAATACATCCGGCATGCCTCGGCCCATCTGTATGACGTCTTTGCGCGGCACCGCACGAATCAGTTCCAGCACCAGGTCCCACTGGGAAATTTCCACTGGCCGTTGGGCCGGGCGGCCTATCTCGGGCAGTGCCGGCAGTTCACGGCCCACCGGAACAAAATAGCCCGACTTGGGCTTGGGCATCGCCAGGCCGTTGTCTTCGAGCAACCGATACGCCTGCTGCACGGTGCTCAGGCTCACCCCATGTTCCACACTCAAGGCCCGCACCGATGGCAGTCGATCGCCCGGACGATAGAAGCCCTGTTCAATACGGGTGCCGAGCAATTCGGCGAGGTTGACGTAAAGGGTCATGGTGGTCGCTCCCGGGGGACCAGTACAGATAGGGGGAAAATACAGGATTCAGCCACGCAAGAGCAGCATCTGTATGTATTTAATAAAAGTTGGCTGAATCTGTAATGGTTCTGGCCGCCCGCGCATGCTGATCACTTAAGACAACAGGCCAATGAGGGGCAGTCAAATGAGCGGCATGAGCGATGTACGGCTGGCGTTACGCAGTCAGGAACTGGACGTGGCGCAGGAGCAGGTGATCACTGCCTCGGCGCCTGGCCGCTGGAATCTGTTCTGGCGCCGTCGCCATACGCGCAAGGCCCTGCTGGACCTGAGCCGCGAGCAGTTACGCGACATCGGGCTGACCGCCGAGCAGGCGCGCCGTGAGGGTTTGAAACCCTTCTGGCGCGATTGATCAGAGCAGTTCTTTAAGGCGGTGCCAGAGCATCCCCAGGGCCAGCAACGGCGAACGCAGGTGTTTGCCGCCGGGGAAGGTGATGTGTGGCACCTGGGCGAACAGATCGAAGCGCCCCTGTTGCTGGCCGCTGATGGCCTCGGCCAGCAGCTTGCCCGCCAGATGCGTGGCGTTGAGGCCATGGCCGGCATAGGCCTGGGCGTAATACACGTTGGGTTGATCGGCCAGGCGGCCAATCTGCGGCAGGCGGTTGGCGCCGATGCCGATCATGCCGCCCCATTGGTAGTCTATTTTCACGTCTGCCAATTGGGGGAATACCTGCAGCATCTTCGGTCGCATGTAGGCGCCGATGTCCTTGGGGTCTCGACCGGAGTAGTGGCAGGCGCCGCCGAACAACAGGCGGCGGTCGGCGGACAGGCGGAAGTAGTCCACCGTCACGCGCTGGTCACACACGGCCATGTTCTGCGGTAACAGGCGGGTGGCTTGCGCGTCGCTCAAGGGCTCGGTGGCAATGATGTAGCTGCCGGCGGGCAACACCTTGCCGCTCAGTTGCGGGTTGAGCCCGTTCAGGTAGGCGTTGCAGGCCAGTACCAGGGTCTTGGCGCGCACAGTGCCTTGGGCGGTATGCACCTTGACCTCAGGACCATAGTCGATTCGGGTCACGGGGGATTGCTCGTATAGCGCCACGCCCAACTGCTGGGCAACGGCAGCCTCACCCAGTGCCAGATTCAGCGGGTGCAGATGGCCGGAACCCATGTCGATCATGCCGCCTACATAGCGATCAGAGCCGATTACCGTGCCCATCTCGCTGGCTTGCAACAGGCGCACTTCGTGGCGGTAGCCCAGGCTGCGCAGCTCTTCGGCATCCTCGGCCAGGCCCTGTAGGTCGCGGGGTTTGTTGGCCAGGTCGCAGTAGCCCCAGGTCAGGTCACAGGGGATCTGGAAGCGCTCCACACGCTCGCGCACGATCTCCACGGCTTCCAGGCCCATCAGCTTCATTTGGCGCACGCCGTCGCTGCCGATCACCTGGGTGAACTGATCCAGCCCGTGGCCGACACCGCGAATCAACTGGCCGCCATTGCGCCCGCTGGCGCCCCAGCCGATCTTGCGCGCCTCCAGCAACACCACGCGAAAGCCGCGCTCGGCCAACTCCAGGGCGGTGTTGAGCCCCGAGAACCCCCCGCCGATCACACAGACATCGGCGTTCACCTCACCCGTCAGCGTCGGGTAATCCGGTTGCGGCACGCTGCTGGCGGCGTAGTAGGAAGCGGTGTGCCGGGCGCTGGCGGTCATGGGGAACCTCCCTGTCTGGAAAATTTGACGCAGGATACAGGGGTCGCACGACGCTGTCTGCGCGGGGCTTTTTGCGTCAGAATCCACGTCTATTCGCCGTTCGGTATGGGTTTCGATGAGTTGCAACAGTCAGAAAATCAGCGCGCTGCGTCGCCAGATTCCTTCGTTCGAGTGCGTCCCCGGTTGCCACGACTGCTGTGGGCCGGTGACCACCTCGCCCGAGGAAATGTCGCGTCTGCCGCGCAAGACCGCTGCCGAGCAAGAGGCGGCGATGGACGCGCTGAACTGCGTACACCTGGGGCCCAAGGGTTGCACGGTGTATGACGAGCGGCCGCTGATCTGTCGCCTGTTCGGCACCACCAAGACCTTGCCGTGCCCTAATGGCCGCCGGCCAGTGGAGCTGATTCATCCGCGGGTGGAGAAGCAGATTCATGAGTACATGGCGAGTACCCGGCAGGTGTTGGTCTAGCGGATGTACTCGGTTAAAACTGTGGGAGCTGGCTTGCCAGCTCCCACATTTGACCGTGTTGTGTCACTGGGTCAGTCAGGGATCGGCAGGTTCAGGCTCTCTTTCACCTCTTCCATCACGATATAGCTCTTGGATTCCCGCACATGGGGGAGTTTGAGCAGGATATCGCCCAGCAATTTGCGGTACGACGCCATCTCCGAGATTCGCGCTTTCACCAGGTAGTCGAAATCACCCGACACGAGATGGCATTCCAGCACGTGAGGCAGTTTCAGCACGGCTCGGCGAAATTCTTCAAAGGTGTCACCCGACTTGTAATCCAGGCTGATCTCGACAAATACCAGCAAACTTCCCTTCAAATGCTGGGGATTGAGCCGTGCGTTGTAGCCCATGATGATCCCTTCGCGCTCCAGGCGCCGCACGCGCTCGGTGCAGGGCGTGGTGGACAGCCCGACCTTTTCCCCCAGCTCCGTGAACGAGATGCGCCCGTCGGTTTGCAGGATGCGCAGGATATTGCGGTCGATCTTGTCCAGCTCCCGCTTGGTCTGGGTGTTGGTACGCATAGGGGATACGCCTCTGTCAAAAGGGTTTTTGCCAAGAATTGTCGCCAAATATAGGCATTTATATAGTGAAATGCACTGCCGATTGTTTTTTACACTGCGCCCATCATTGCTCGAATAACACACGTCAGCGGCTGAGCCCGCGATGAGGATATAAAAATGCGCGTTCTGGTCTTGGGTAGCGGCGTCATTGGGGTGACCAGTGCCTACTATTTGGCGCGGGCCGGCTTCGACGTTGTGGTGGTTGATCGTCAGCCTGCCGCTGCCATGGAAACCAGTTTCGCTAATGCCGGTCAGGTGTCCCCTGGCTACGCGTCGCCATGGGCCGCGCCGGGTGTGCCGCTCAAGGCCATCAAATGGCTGCTTCAGCGCCACGCGCCGCTGGCGATCAAGGCCACCGCCGATATCGACCAATACCTGTGGATGGCGCAGATGCTGCGCAACTGCACGGCTAGCCGCTACGCGGTGAACAAGGAACGCATGGTGCGCCTGTCCGAGTACAGCCGCGACTGCCTTGACGAATTGCGCGCCGAGACCGGCATTGCCTACGAAGGGCGCAGCCTCGGGACTACCCAACTGTTCCGCACCCAGGCCCAGCTCGATGGCGCCGCCAAGGACATCGCCGTGCTGAAAGAGTCCGGCGTGCCATTCGAATTGCTCGACCGAGCCGGCATTGCCCGGGTTGAACCGGCCCTGGCCAGCGTCACCGATATCCTCGCGGGTGCCTTGCGCCTGCCCAACGACCAGACGGGCGATTGCCAGATGTTCACCACGCGCCTGGTCGAAATGTGCAAACAATTGGGCGTGGAATTCCGCTTCGAACAAGACATCCAGCGCCTGGACTACGCAGGCGACCGCATCAACGGTGTGCTGATCGACGGCAAGCTGGAAACTGCCGACCGCTATGTACTGGCTCTCGGCAGTTACTCGCCCAAGTTGCTCAAGCCATTGGGGATCAAGGCGCCGGTGTACCCGCTCAAGGGTTATTCGCTGACTGTGCCGATCACTAACCCGGCAATGGCGCCGACCTCGACCATTCTCGATGAAACCTACAAAGTCGCGATCACCCGTTTCGACAACCGTATTCGCGTCGGTGGCATGGCTGAAATAGCCGGTTTTGACCTGTCGCTGAACCCGCGGCGACGTGAAACCCTGGAGATGATCGTCAACGACCTTTATCCTCAGGGCGGCGATCTGGCCCAGGCCAGTTTCTGGACCGGCCTGCGCCCGACCACCCCGGACGGTACACCGATTGTGGGTGCCACGCCGTTCAAGAACCTGTTCCTGAATACAGGCCACGGTACCCTCGGTTGGACCATGGCCTGTGGTTCAGGTCGCTTGCTGGCCGACCTGATGGCGAAGAAAACGCCGCAGATCAGCGCCGCAGGCCTCGATATTTCCCGTTATGGCAACCACCAGGAGTCCGCACAACATGTCAATCCAGCGCCAGCTCACCAATGAGCGCATGAGCCAGATCGTTGTCCACAGCGGTACCGTGTACCTGGCAGGGCAAGTTGGCGACGACATGAGCGCCGGGATTGAGCAGCAGACCCGTGAAACCCTGATCAATATCGAGCGCTTGCTGAACCTTGCGGGTACCGACAAGTCCAGGTTGCTGTCGGTAACGATCTACCTGAAGGACATCGACGCCGACTTCGCTTTGATGAACGCGGTATGGGACAAATGGCTGCCCAAAGGCGTCGCCCCGGCCCGAGCCACGGTCCAAGCCAAGCTGTGCGAACCCGAGATTCTGGTAGAGCTGTCTGTCGTGGCTGCGCTGCCTTAACAACGATCCCTCTCCCGGTGCCGGCGTTGTTGGTCGGCACCGGTTTTTTATTGACTTTGCTGCCTAGAAGCCTGCCGCCATGCGTCCAGCCCGTGCCCTGATTGATCTCCAAGCCCTGCGCCATAACTACCAATTGGCCCGAGAAGTCACCGGGGCCAAGGCCCTCGCCGTGATCAAGGCCGATGCCTACGGCCATGGCGCGGTGCCCGTGGCCCAGGCACTGGAGGCGCAAGCCGACGGGTTCGCGGTGGCGTGCATCGAGGAAGCGCTGGAACTGCGCGCCGCCGGCATTCGTGCGCCGGTGTTGCTGCTGGAAGGTTTTTTCGAAGCCGACGAGCTGCCGCTGATCATCGAGCAGGATTTGTGGTGCGTGGTGCATTCGCTTTGGCAGTTGGACGCCATCGAGCAAGCTCGTTTGAGCAAGCCGCTGACAGTGTGGCTGAAGCTGGACTCGGGCATGCACCGTGTGGGCCTGCACCCCAAGGATTACCAGGAGGCGTATCAGCGCCTGCTGGCGAGTGGCAAAGTGGCGAAAATCGTGCTGATGAGCCATTTTGCCCGCGCCGATGAGCTCGATTGCGTCAGCAGCAACGAACAAGTAACGGTGTTTGAGGCGGCGCGCCAGGGGCTGGCGGCTGAGGTCAGCCTGCGCAACTCACCGTCTGTATTGGGCTGGCCAAGCGTGTCCAGCGACTGGGTGCGCCCCGGTATCATGCTTTATGGCGCAACGCCCTTTGGCGAAGACCAGGCCCTCGCCGCGCGCTTGCAGCCTGTGATGACCCTGGAGTCCAAAGTCATCTGCGTGCGCGAGTTGCCGGCCGGTGAGCCGGTGGGCTACGGCGCCAGGTTCGTCACGCCCAAGCCGATGCGCATCGGCGTGGTTGCCATGGGTTATGCCGACGGTTACCCACGTCATGCGCCGACCGGTACCCCGGTGCTGGTCGCTGGCCAGCGCAGCCGGCTGCTGGGGCGCGTGTCCATGGACATGCTTTGTGTCGACCTCACCGACTTGCCCCAGGCGGGCCTTGGTTCCACCGTAGAGTTGTGGGGCAAGCACATCCTCGCCAGTGATGTTGCCGTGGCCGCCGAGACCATCCCCTATCAGATTTTCTGCAATCTGCGCCGAGTGCCAAGGCTCTATAGCGGCGCTTAGCCGCCGGCAACGAACCGAGCACACCGGGATTTAGGCCCAAGTGTTGTAAATACTGAACGCTGTCGCCATGATAACGCTCAATTACAACAAAGCCTGAATCCTAGGAGGCTCCTGCATTGGACGTCGGCGAACGACTGCAATCCATCCGTAAACTCAAAGGTCTTTCCCAGCGTGAGCTCGCCAAGCGTGCGGGCGTCACCAACAGCACCATTTCGATGATCGAGAAAAACAGCGTCAGCCCCTCGATCAGCTCCCTGCGCAAGGTGTTGGGCGGTATCCCCATGTCCATGGTCGAGTTCTTCTCCGAAGAAGTGCTCCAGGAAATACCGACGCAGATCGTCTATAAAGCCAATGAGCTGATCGACATCTCTGACGGTGCCGTCACCATGAAACTGGTGGGCCGGGCGCGCCCAAGCCGGGCTATCGCATTTCTCAATGAAATCTACCCTCCGGGTGCCGACACTGGCGAAGAAATGCTCACCCATGAAGGCGAAGAAACCGGAATTCTGGTGGAAGGGCGCCTGGAATTGGTGGTCGGTCTTGAAACTTTTGTGCTCGAAGCGGGCGATAGCTACTACTTTGAAAGCACCAGGCCTCATCGTTTTCGCAATCCGTTCGACGTGCCGGCGCGACTAATCAGCGCAGCCACACCCGCGAACTTTTAAGAATAGAGGCGCCCTGCCAGCGTTGCAGAGGTTCCCGCAGCTGTACACCGTGAGGCCGAATCTCCCTTTATTTAATAGGGTTGTTTCGGCCAGGCGGGCTAACCGTTATACTTTCGCCGCCTGCGAAACCGTGGCCGCAGGCGTGAATAGCCACCATTGAGGGTGAACGCGTGAACCTAATTATGAAAATGCTGGCTGCACCAGCAACCGTACTGGCCCTATGGGCTGTCAGCGCTCAAGCTGCGACCAATGATGACATTGCCAAGCGCCTGGAGCCTGTGGGCCAGGTTTGCGTCCAGGGCCAGGAATGCAAGGGCATGGAAGTTGCCGTGGCAGCCGGCGGCGGCGGCGCGAAAACCCCCGATGAGATCATCGCCAAGCACTGTAATGCGTGCCACGGCAGCGGCCTTTTGGGTGCGCCAAAAATTGGCGACACCGCCGCATGGAAAGAACGCGCCGACCATCAAGGTGGCCTCGATGGCATCCTGGCCAAGGCCATCACCGGTATCAACGCCATGCCGCCCAAAGGCACCTGCGCTGATTGTTCGGATGACGACCTCAAGGGTGCGATCAAGAAGATGTCCGGGCTGTAATCGGCCGATCTTCGTCAAAAATGCCGCTTACCAGCGGCTTTTTTGTGCCCGCGATTTGGTATTCAGGCTGTTCATTGCAGCAAAGACCCGGCAAGCTCGGTCCAACCCCTAATTCATGGAATGTTCGGGAGCAGTCGGATGGTGCAGTTGTGTTCAATCGAGCAAGCAGTTGACGACGTACTGGAGCGCCTGCCGGCGCATATCCACATGGGCATGCCGCTGGGGCTGGGCAAGCCCAACCTGTTCGTCAACGCGCTGTACCGGCGCATCGCAAAATTGCCCGAACGGGCGCTGACGCTCTATACGGCCTTGAGCCTGGGCCGCCCTACGCAGGGTGACGGTCTTCAAAAGCGCTTTATCGAACCTTTCATCGAACGAGTGTTTGGCGACTACCCCGAGCTGGATTTCCTCGCGGACCTGCACAAGGGCAGCCTGCCGAAGAATATCCGTGTGCAGCAATTCTTCATGCAGCCCGGCAGCTTGCTCCACAGCGCCGCGGCGCAACAGGATTACGTCAGCAGCAACTACAGCCATGCGGCCCGCGACATCAATGCCGCCGGCCTCAACCTGGTGGCGCAATTGGTTGCCAGTAGCAGCGAGCATCCCGACCGCCTGAGCCTGAGCTGCAACCCGGATATCACCCTCGACCTGATGCCCATGATCGCCAAGCGCCGCGCGGCTGGGGAGACCATCCTGGTCGTCGGCCAGGTCCATAGCGATTTGCCCTACATGCCTGGCGATGCCGAGCTGGGCATGGATGAGTTCGACTACCTGCTGGATGAAAAAGACAGCACCACGCTGTTCTCCACTCCGAACATGCCGGTGGGCTTTCAGGATCATTTTATCGGCCTGCATGCCAGCACCCTGGTGCGTGATGGCGGTACGTTGCAGATTGGCATCGGCTCCATGGGCGATGCACTGACGGCTGCCTTGCTGGCGCGCCAGGCCGACAAAGAAGCCTATCGCCTGTTGCTCACCGACTTGGATGTGTATCAGTGGGCGCCGTTGATCAGTCGCGAAGGCGGCGTCGAGCCGTTTGCCCGTGGCCTTTACGGTTGCAGCGAGATGTTCGTCAACGGCCTGCTGGTATTGGCGGATGCCGGGATCGTGCGGCGCAAGGTCTACCCGGATGTGGCGACCCAGATGCAGGCCAACGCGGGCACCCTGGACGACGCGGCGCAACCCGATGGCGTGTCGATCCATGGCGGTTTCTTCCTGGGGCCTCGCAGTTTTTACCAGCGCTTGCAGGAAATGACCCATGCCAAGCGCCAGGCATTCAACATGACCCGCATCAGCTACATCAACGAGCTGTACGGCCAGGAAGAACTCAAGCGCTTGCAGCGCCTGGATGCGCGGTTTATCAACAGCGCTATCATGGTCACCTTGCTCGGCGCGGGCGTGGCTGATCAGTTGGAAGACGGTCGCGTGCTCAGTGGTGTGGGCGGGCAATACAATTTCGTGGCCCAGGGGCATGCGCTGGAAGGTGCACGCTCAATCCTGATTTTGCGCAGCTGGCGCGAGTCGGCGGGTGAGGTCAGTTCCAATATCGTCTGGGAGTACGGCCACTGCACCATTCCCCGGCACCTGCGGGATATCGTCATTACCGAATACGGTATTGCCGACTTGCGGGGTCAGACGGATGCCAAGGTGATCGAAGCGTTGCTGAACATCACTGACTCAAGGTTCCAGCACGACTTGATTGAGCAGGCGCAAAAGGCCGGCAAACTGCCCAAGGATTTCCAGTTGGATCCGCGTTTTGCCGACAACACGCCGCAGCGGCTCCAGGCGATTCAGGCCAGGCACCGTCGCTTGTTCCCCGAATACCCCCTGGGCAGTGACTTCACGGATGAGGAGCGGGACTTGTTGCGGGCGCTGAACTGGCTCAAGAGCAAATTCAAGCTCACGGAAATTCTGGAGTTGGGCAAGGCGGCACTCGACGCGCCGGAGCCGGAGGCGTTTCCCGAGCATTTGCAGCGGATGCGCTTGGATAAGCCGAAGGGCATCAAGGAAGACCTGTATCAACGCTTGCTGCTGGCCGGACTGCAGGCCACCGCCCACTGACAGCGCAACGCAAAACCTAATGTGGGAGCTGGCTTGCCTGCGATAGCGGTGTGTCAGTCGACATCTCTGTCGACTGACACACCGCTATCGCAGGCAAGCCAGCTCCCACACAGTGATTACTCGATAAAGGTCACGACACCACCGGCCAGCGACTTCACCCGCGCCAGCGACTCAACCCGATAACCCTGTGCATCCAGTTCTGCACGCCCACCCTGGAACGACTTCTCGATCACAATGCCCAAGCCGGCTACGGTCGCGCCGGCCTGCTTGATGATCGAGATCAGCGCTTGGGACGCCTTGCCGTTGGCCAAAAAGTCATCGATCACCAGCACGCGGTCGCTGCTGGTCAGGTGGCGCGGGGAGATCGCCACGGTGCTTTCGGTTTTCTTGGTGAAGGAATACACCGTGGCCGACAGCAGGTTTTCCGTGAGCGTCAAGGATTGCTGCTTGCGCGCGAAGATCACCGGCACACCCAGGTTCAGCCCGGTCATGATCGCCGGGGCAATGCCCGACGCTTCGATGGTGACGATCTTGGTGATGCCCGAATCCTTGAACAGTGCGGCGAACTCGTCGCCGATCAGTTTCATCAGTGCCGGGTCGATCTGGTGGTTCAGAAAGGCGTCAACCTTGAGGACCTGATCGGAAAGCACGATGCCTTCTTCGCGAATTTTCTTGTGCAGTGCTTCCACGGAAAGCTTCCTCTAATGGCGCGTTGTGCGCCGAAAGTAGATTAAAAAGTAGTCGATTCTAGCGCTTTAACATCGCGCGTATATCCGCCAAGGCGGTGTTGCCGCGAACGGCCTTCACCTCGGTGGGAGTGTCGTCATTGCCTTCCCAGGCCAGGTCGTCCGGCGGCAGTTCATCCAGGAACCGGCTGGGGGCACAATCGATGATTTCACCGTATTGCTTGCGCTTGGCGGCAAAGGTGAAGGCCAGGGTCTGACGTGCGCGGGTAATGCCCACGTAGGCCAGGCGGCGTTCTTCCTCGATGGTGTCGGCTTCGATGCTGGAGCGGTGCGGGAGGATTTCCTCTTCCATGCCCATGATGAACACGTAGGGAAATTCCAGGCCCTTGGACGCATGCAAGGTCATCATCTGCACGCCTTCGGCACCGTCTTCCTCTTCTTGCTGGCGCTCGAGCATGTCGCGCAACACCAGCTTGCCGATGGCGTCCTCGACGGTCATCTCGCCGTCTTCGTCTTTTTCCAGGGTGTTCTTCAGCGCTTCAATCAGGAACCAGACGTTGCCCATGCGGTAATCGGCGGCCTTGTCGCTGGAGCTGTTGGTGCGCAGCCAGTTTTCATAGTCGATGTCCATGACCATGCTGCGCAGGGCGCTGATCGGGTCTTCGCCGGCGCACTGTTCGCGGACTTTGTCCATGAAGCGCTTGAAGCGTGACAGGCGATCAGTGAAGCGCGTGTCCAAGTGTTCGCCCAGGCCGATTTCGTCGGTGGCGGCGTACATGGAGATCTTGCGTTCGGTGGCGTAGTTGCCGAGCTTTTCCAGGGTCGTCGAGCCGATTTCCCGGCGTGGCACGTTGATCACGCGCAGGAAGGCGTTGTCGTCGTCCGGGTTCACGATCAGCCGGAAGTAGGCCATCAGGTCTTTGACTTCCTGGCGTCCGAAAAAGCTGTTGCCGCCCGACAGGCGATACGGCACCTGGTGATGCTGCAGCTTCAGCTCGATCAGTTTGGCCTGGTAGTTGCCGCGATACAGGATCGCAAAGTCGCTGTAGGGCCGGTCGGTGCGCAAGTGCAGGCTGAGGATTTCCACGGCGACGCGCTCGGCTTCGGCGTCTTCGTTGCGGCAGCGGATCACACGGATCTCGTCGCCATGGCCCATCTCGCTCCACAGTTGTTTTTCAAACTCGTGGGGGTTGTTGGAGATCAGCACGTTGGCGCAACGCAGGATGCGGCTGGTGGAGCGGTAGTTCTGCTCCAGCATCACCACTTTCAAGGAGGGGTAGTCTTCCTTGAGCAGCATCAGGTTTTCCGGGCGGGCGCCGCGCCAGGCGTAGATCGACTGGTCGTCGTCGCCCACCACGGTGAACTGGTTGCGCGTGCCGATCAGTAATTTCACCAGCAGGTATTGGCTGGCGTTGGTGTCCTGGTATTCGTCCACCAGCAGGTAACGCACCTTGTTCTGCCACTTCTCCAGGATGTCCTTGTGCTCTTGGAACAGCTTGACTGGCAGCAGGATCAGGTCGTCGAAGTCCACCGCGTTGAACGCCTTGAGCGTGCGCTGGTAGTGGGTGTAGACGATGGCAGCGGTCTGCTCCTTGGGGTTGCGTGCAGCTTCCAGGGCTTCGGCGGGCAGGATCAGGTCGTTTTTCCACGAGCCGATCATGTTCTTGATTTCGTCGACGCCGTCGTCGCCCGCGTATTCCTTCTGCATGATGTCGGTCATCAGGGCCTTGACGTCGGTCTCGTCAAAGATCGAGAAGCCCGGCTTGTAGCCCAGTCGCACATGCTCCTTGCGGATGATGTTCAGGCCCAGGTTGTGGAAGGTGCACACGGTGAGGCCACGGCCTTCGCCACCCTTGAGCAGGGTGCCGACCCGCTCTTTCATTTCCCGCGCCGCCTTGTTGGTGAAGGTCATGGCGACGATGTACTGGGCGCGGATGCCGCAGTTCTGGATCAAGTGCGCGATCTTGCGCGTGATCACGCTGGTCTTGCCGGAGCCTGCACCGGCGAGCACCAATAGAGGGCCGCCGACGTAGTTCACGGCTTCTTGCTGCCGGGGGTTGAGTCGGGACATACGGAATTTCAGGGGTCGTTGTTCAAAAGGGCGGGCATTTTAACAGGCTGGAAAGATTCTGCTGCCATAGAACGACGGTGTGACGTACCACTCGATCTAAATTTGCCGGTTTTGCTACTTTGCCGCAGGATGTTAAGGATTATTCGAGACTAATATTTACAGTCTACGTGTTTGATAACACCTATCATTTGTCATCCTTTGTCATTGTCAGGCCGCACGTCATAATGGCACCGCTAATGAAATTTTGCAGAGTCTAGGGAGTTAGCGTGTCTACGCCTGTCGAACCCTTGCGTTTGCTGCTGCTGGCCGATGAGCCCGAGTGGGCAGCGTTGTTGCGCGAGTGCCTGGAGCCGATGGGCGAAGGGGCTGTGCTGATCAGTGCGCCCAACTGGGACTCGGTAAGCCGCCTGTTCGATGACGACCAGGGTGCTGTGTTATTGACCACGCCCAGCCTGCAGCCCGGCCCCGGCCGGTGCAGCCTGCCGTGTGTATTGTTGCTGGAGCAGGAGCCACTGGTGGCGCCGCTGGGTGTCAGCGATTGGTTGGTGTTGGATGCATTGGACGCCGACACATTGCGCCGCTGCCTGCGCCATGTGCGCGAGCGCGGCGTGCTAGAAAACACCTTGCAGCGCCTGGCCGAGCAAGACCCGCTCACCGGTATTGCCAACCGTCAGGGCTTTCAGACCTTGCTGGCCGCCCGGCTGGCAGAAAACGAAGGCCGTGGCCTGGCCCTCGGCCATCTGGACCTGGACAATTTTCGTCATGCCAACGATGCCCTCGGCCATCAGGCGGGCGACCGTTTGATCCTGCAAGTGGTGTCGCGGCTCAAGAGCCAGCTCGAAGCCGGGGACCAACTGGCGCGCCTGGGCAGCGATGAGTTTGCCTTGTTGATCGATACCCGCCGGGCGCCCCAGCGCGCCGAATGGATGGCCGAGCGCATCACCGAAGTGATGGCCGAACCCTATTGGGTGGATGGCGAAAGCCTGTTGATCGGTTGCAGCCTGGGCATGGCCCATGCTCGAGCCCGCGCTGGCGCCGACCCGTTGATGTGGCATGCCCATATCGCCATGCAGCAGGCCAAAAGCACCCAGGGCTGTACCTTTCATATCTTCAATGAACGCATCAACCGCAACGCGCGCAGCCTGGCCGACCTGGAAAGTGAACTGCGCCGGGCTTTGCGTCGCGATGAGTTGGAGCTGCATTACCAGCCGCGACTGGACCTGGACGATGGTCATATCGTTGGCCTCGAAGCTCTGGTGCGCTGGCGCCACGGTGAACGCGGCTTGTTGCCGCCTAGCGAATTCGTGCCGCTGGCCGAACAGAGTGGTCTGATCGTGCCATTGGGCTACTGGGTGATCTCCCGAGCCCTGCGCGACATGCAAGACCTGCGTGAACGCGGCCTGCCGCCGCTGCACATGGCGGTCAACCTGTCGTTTCGCCAGTTCCAGGACAGTCAGTTGCTGTCTACCCTCAGCCGCCTGATTGCCGAGCGTGGCGTGGAAGCGCAATGGCTGGAGTTCGAATTGACCGAAACCGCCGTGATGCGCCGCAGCGACCTGGTCAAGCAGACCATGGACGCCCTTGGCCGGCTGGGTGTGCGGTTTTCCCTGGATGATTTCGGCACCGGTTTTTCGTCGTTTGTGCACCTTAACAGCCTGCCGATTGCCTTGTTGAAGATCGACAAGAGCTTTGTCGGCGGCATGGAAGAGCGCGAAGAAAACCGCAAGCTGGTGCACGCCATGATCAACCTGGCCCACAACCTCAACCTGGAAGTAGTCGCCGAAGGCGTGGAAACCCCTGAGCAGCTTGAGCTTTTGCGCTTGTTTGGGTGCGACCAGGTCCAGGGTTACCTGATCAGCAAGCCGTTGCCGCTGCCCGAGCTGGTGGAATATCTGATGTTCGGGCAAAGCCAGCAGGCGCTGTTGGGTTAAGCCTTCAAAGTGGTTCAAATGTGGGAGCTGGCTTGCCTGCGATAGCGGTCGTTCAGCTAATAATGATTAGCCTGACACACCGCTATCGCAGGCAAGCCAGCTCCCACATGTGCCGCGTGTACTCGCTAGTCAGGCAGGGCCGCTCGGAATCCAACAGGAGCATCCGGCTCCTGCCTAATCATCCGCTTCATCTTCGCCTCAAATGCCCAGGTCAGGCTCACCGCCGCACACGCCAGGCCCAGTGCCAGGCCCCACCAGACGCCTGTTGGCCCCCAACCCAGGGTGAACGCCATCAACCAGGCTGACGGTGCGCCAATCAGCCAATAGCAACCCAGGCCCACCAGGAAGGTGGTCTTGGCGTCCTTCAGGCCACGGATACAACCCATGGCGATGGTCTGCACGCCATCGAACAATTCAAACCAGGCGGCGACGGCCAGCAGGCTCACCGCCAGCACGATGACGTCATGGAACGCCGGGTCGTCATGGTCGAGGAACAGTCCGATCAGCGGGTCGGAAAACAGCCACAGTACCGCCGCAAATCCCACCATCACCATGGCGCCGAATCCTATGCCCACTCGTCCGGCCAGGCGTGCCTGCAGCAACTGCCCGGCGCCGTAATGCTGGCCGATGCGCATGGTCACCGCGTAGGACATCCCCGCCGGCACCATGAAGGCCACCGAGACAATCTGCAGGGCGATCTGGTGTGCCGCCAACTGCGTGCTGCCCATGGTGCCCATGCACAACGCCGCAAAGGCAAACAACCCGACCTCTACCGCATAGGTGCCGCCAATCGGCAGGCCCAGGCGCCACAGCTCGCGCAGGTAGTGGGTATTCAGGCGCAGCAGGCCGGTGCCCAGCGGGTAGGCGGCGTAGGTGCGGTTGCTGCGGATGTACCACATCAGTGCCAGCGCCATGCCATTGGCGACGATGGCGGTCACCAGGCCGATGCCCATCAGGCCCAGTTTCGGCAGGCCGAACATGCCTTCGATCAGCGCATGGTTGAGCAGGTAGTTGACCACGGTGCCGCACAGGCTGATCACCATCACCGGGGTAGCCTTGCCGATGGCGCTGGTAAAGCCGCGCAGGGCCATGAAGCTCAGGTAGCCGGGCAGGGCAAAGGGCAGGATCGTCAGAAATTGCCCGGCCGCATGCACGTTGGTTTCGGTCTGGCCGAACATCAGCAGCACCGGCTTCAAGTTCCATAACAGCAACGCCGCCGCCAGGGCCATCAACCACGCCAGCCACAGCCCGGCCTGGGTCAGGCGAGTGGCGCCGTCGATATCGCCCGCGCCATGGCGAATGGCGACCAGGGTGCCCACGGCTGCGATCACGCCGATGCAGAAGATCGCCACGAACGAATAGCTCGCCGCGCCCAGGCCTCCGCCGGCCAGTGCCTCGGGGCTCAAGCGCGCCATCATCAAGGTGTCGGTCAGCACCATCAGCATGTGCGCCAACTGTGAGGCAATCAACGGCCCCGATAGCCGCAGAATGGCCCAGAGTTCGGTACGTGCCGGATGTTGCATGATCATCACACTCGAATGGTCAGGAAGGTGGGGAAGGGTTGATTCTCGGCGCATTCAGCGCATTGCACAAAAGGATAAAAGCGATCGTTGGCATGATTAAAACTCATGCATGAGCGATTCTGGTAGGGTTTCCAGATTGCGCAGTCGGAGCTTTCAGCATGTCTCGTCGTCTTCCTCCTCTTTATGCCTTGCGGGCATTTGAAGCCGCCTCCCGTCACCACTCGTTTACCCGTGCGGCTGAGGAATTGTCGATTACCCAGAGTGCGATCAGCCGGCATATCCGTACGCTCGAAGATTATTTCGCCTGCCGATTGTTCCAGCGCAGCGGGCGCACGTTGCAGCTCACGGAAGCGGCGCGTTTGTTGCTGCCAGGCGTACGGGAAGGCTTCGCTGCCCTGGAGCGTGCTTGCCATACCTTGAATGCCGAAGATGACATCCTGCGTATGAAGGCGCCGTCCACCTTGACCATGCGCTGGCTGCTGGCGCGGTTGAGTCGCTTCCGCGCGTTGCAGCCAGGCAATGAGGTGCAACTCACCAGTGCGTGGATGAGCATTGATGAAGTGGACTTCAACCAAGAGCCATTCGACTGCGCGGTGTTGCTCAGCAACGGGCACTTTCCGGCGGACTGGGAGGCCAGTTATCTGTTTGCGGAAATGCTTATCCCGGTGGGAGCGCCGAATCTGTTGGACGACGGTCCCTGGGACGTGACGCGGCTCGCAACCGCCGAACTGCTGCACCCGACGCCTGACCGCCGCGACTGGCGTTACTGGCTGCAGCGCATGGGGTTGTCATCTCACGTTTCACTCAAGGGTGGGCAGGTGTTCGACACGCTTGAACTGGGCATGATAGCCGCCGCCCGAGGCTATGGCGTCTCCATGGGGGATTTGCTGATGGTGGCCGAAGACGTGGCGCAGGGACGCTTGAGCCTGCCGTGGCCTACGGCGGTCGCCAGTGGGGAAAGCTACTACCTGGTGTGGCCGAAAACCCGTCCGGGTGGCGAACGTTTGCGACGGCTGGCGGAATTTCTTCAAGGTGAAGTCAAGGCAATGGAATTGCCTCAGGTTGAACGCCTCGATTGAGTAGGGCCGGACCTTTTGTGCAATCGTTTGCGGGATACCCCTGTGATTCGCTCAAGTATTGCCAAATGCCGCCGAAGAAAGGTGTTGGAACCCTCGTGCACTACCGTTTCCCACTAGATAATTTGCCGAGCAGCGCTATGAGATCAGGATGATCCTGGCCTCGGCCAGGAGCTGTCATGTCTCAACCTCGTGCCCGGATTGCCTCCCAGTTAGGCCTTGCACTCGCCGTGATTCTGGCTGTCGTGATCAGCGGCAGTACGGTCTTTGCCTTGCGTACCCTCGACTCCGCCAACCTCGCCACCCGCGAGGAACACTTGGCCAGCGAGGCACGTTTGCTCGCCGACCAACTCAACACCTTCCACAGCACCTTGCGTGAAAGCACCCAGCGTTTGAGCGGGCTGTTTGAAAAGCGCTTCGGCGCCGGCTTGAGTGTGCGTGCGGACCAGCCCGTGGCCGTGGCCGGCGTGCAGACGCCGAGCCTCTACCTGGGCAATGAGGTGCTGAACAATAACTTCGAAGAGGTGGATGAGTTCAAGCAGATGTCCGGTGGCGTGGCCACGGTGTTCGTGCGCAGCGGCGACGACTTTATCCGCGTCAGCACCTCCCTGACCAAGCAGGACGGCAATCGCGCCATTGGCACCGTGCTAGACCGTCAGGGCGCGGCCTACCAGCGCGTTGTGAGCGGCCAGACCTACATCGGCCGTGCCGTGTTGTTCGACCGCTCCTACATGACCCAATACAGCCCCGTACGTGACAGCAGTGGGCAGGTCATCGCCGTGCTGTTCATCGGTTTCGATTACACCGATGCGCAGAACGCCCAGTTTGAAAACCTCAAGCGCTTCCGCATCGGCCAGACCGGCTCCCTCGCGCTGCTGGATGAGCAAAAGCACTGGCTGGTGCCGCCGGCTGGCGTGCAAGCGCCGGATCAGGCGATTGCCGTGATGCTCGACCTGGCGAAAAAGCCGGGTGCTGGCCGTTTTTGGAGCGACAAAAACGAAGATTTCTATAGTGTCTCGGTGCCGTTTGAAGGCGGCCCTTGGGCGGTGGTAGCGAGCATGCCCAAGGCTGAGATTCGCGCAGTGACCTGGGAAGTCGGCATCCGCCTGGTGATCGGCAGTGTGCTGGCGATGTTACTGGCAGTGGGCGCCACGGTGTGGCTGTTGCGCAGCAAGCTGGCGCCATTGAGCGAGCTGGTGCGCCAGGCCCAGGCCCTGGGCGCGGGCGATTTGAGTGCGCGGCTCAATGTGTCCAGCCATGACGAAATCGGCCAGCTGGCGCGTAGTTTCAACCAGATGGGTGAGGCGCTGTCGACCATGGTGTCGCATATCCGTACCGCCGCCGAACAGGTCAACAGCCGCGCCCAGGCGCTGTCGGGCTTGTCCGGCGGTGCCTATGAAGGCATGGAGCAGCAGTCCGGCGAGATCACCAGCATGGCCGGTGCGGTGGAAGAGTTCAGTGCTACCTCGCTGAACATTGCCGACAACATGGGCAACACCGAGCGCCTGGCTCAAGAGAATGCCCAGCAAACCCGTATCGGCCGCAGTTCGATGCAAGAGGCGTCATCGTCCCTGGAACATATCGCCACTGCGCTGAACAGCACCGCTGCCGTGATCAACACCCTGGGCCAGCGTTCCCAGGAAATCGGCGGGATCGTCGGCGTGATTACCGCCATCGCAGAACAGACCAACCTGCTGGCGCTCAACGCCGCCATCGAGGCTGCGCGCGCCGGCGAGCAAGGTCGTGGCTTCGCCGTGGTCGCCGACGAAGTGCGCAACCTGGCTTCGCGCACCCGCCAGGCCACCGATGAAATCTCCGGCATGATCCAGAGCATCCAGCAGGAAACCGGTAACGCCATCAGCACCATGGAGCACGGCAATGCGCTGATGCAGGAAGGCCTGTCGCGCAACGCCGATGTGGCCTCGGCCCTGGCGCGTATTGACGAGCAAAGCCGCTCGGCCGGCCAGCAATTTGCTGCGATCACCACCGCCACCCAGGAACAGAGCAGCACCGCGACCTTGCTCAGCAGCAACCTGCAGAGCATTGCGCTGGCCAACAGCGAGCAGCGTGAAGTGGTGTCCAACCTGGCGGTTACCGCCAAGGAACTGGAGACCTTGGCGGCAGGCTTGCGTCATGAGGTGGATCGGTTTCGTTGAGGCTCAGGCCTCCCCAAGCCCTGGGTCTACGCGCTTGCCAATGTCCTTGAGCCGCGCCAGTTGGTCGACCATGCCTGGCGCTTCGTCCAGGCTGGTGACGAAGGTCCACAGATAGGTCATGACGGCGTAGATGTGGCCGGCCTTCACCGCTGGGGACATGGCTAATTGGCTGATCGCAACCACGAACAGTAAGGCCGCGGTCATGCCGATAAACAGGAACGCCGCAGCCTCGCGGTCTGACAGCCAGATGCGCAGGCGTGACAGCACCTGGTAGTGGCGTCGCAGGGTCGGCGCGCCGACCTTTTCGACAAGGCCGATTTCTTTTTCCAGGCGGTTGTTCAGACGTTCGTGCAGCGCCTGATTGCGCTGGGCAAAACGCGGCAACAAGGTGATGCACAGCAGCAGGGCCGCCAGGCACGCCATGCCTACCCATGGCTCAATCACGATCAGCATCACTGCCGCGCCCACAATCGACACCAATGCCGTGGCGATGATAGGCACGTGCTTTTCAAAGAAGTCGACAAACTCCCGAGCAAGTACTACCCGTGCCGCCGATTTCGAGGTGCTGTGGTTCTGTTGGCGCTGGTTGAGAATGACCGGCACCGCAAGGTCCGCGTAGATGCGCGTGAACGTACGGGTGTCCAGCGCCCGTCTCGCCGCCCCAACGGCCCAGAACGCCATGACCACGGCGGCATACAGCAACGCACTGGTGGTATCGCCACGGATAATCGAATCCACCGCGAACCCGGCAAACAGTGGGTAAGCCAACAACAGCGCGTTCTCCAGCGCCACCAGCGACAAGGTGCAAGACAGCTTGCCGGGATAGGCTCTGGCAATAGCCTTGAGGGTCTGGCTGGCAGACTGCTGGCCGATTTTCTTGCTTTCTTCGATCAGAATTTGTGGGGTGACGGATGTCATGGGTGCACCAGAGGAGTAATAGACGCTATTATTGAGCGACTGCTCAAGTATCCTTGAGCGATCGCTCAAAAAGCAAGCGCCGCTTATCTGCTCGTGCTCGAAGGAATTGCCCATGTCGCGTACCGACCGTAAAGACCAGATCATCGCCGCCGCCCTGGAGCTGTTTCGCAGCAAGGGTTTCGCCGATGTATCCACCCGTGACCTCGCCGAACATGCCGGCTTGTCGCGCAGTCATGTCTATCACTACTTCAGCGACTGGAATGAACTGCGCCGCGAAGCCTTCGTACGCTTTGCCAATGAGCAACTGGATGAAGTGCGCGAGCCGTTGGCCGATGCGCCACCCCTGGAGGCGCTCGTGGGTTTTTTGCGCGACTGCCTGCCCAGCACCGCTGACGCCGGCTGGGCGCTGTGGCTCGACGCCTGGGACGAGGCCATGCATGACGCGCAAATGACCCAGGCTTATCTGGTAATCAACGCCCAATGGCAAAGCATGCTTGCCGAGGTGATCGAGCGGGGCGTTGCCGATAGCGTCTTTCGCTGCGAGTCGGCTCAACGCGCTGCACGGCAGATCTTCGCCCTGGCGATGGGCTATGCCGATGACCTGATGCTCAAGCCTTCCGCAGAGTCCGCAGAAGCGGCGCTGCAAGAAGTGCTGGAAGTGGCGAGGCTGCTGCTGGATTTTGCCTGACAAGTGCTAGCCATTTGCGGCTGGTCGGTACTGCAACGCCTCCGCCAAATGATGGCGGGCGATGCCTTCCACTTGCTCAAGGTCCGCCAGGGTGCGAGCCACCTTGAGCAATCGATGGGCTGCGCGCAGTGATAATGTCAGCCGCTCACACGCGCTTTCCAGCCAGCTTTCATCGGCTTTGGCCAACTGGCAGTGTTCGCGCAGCCGGGGCAGATCGAGGAATGCATTGGCGCAACCCTGGCGCTGGTGCTGGCGTTCCCGGGCTTGCGCCACCTGAGCGGACGCTTGCGCGGTGGTATCACCGGCTTGTTGGGCGGGGTTCAGCGCAGTGACCTCCCGCGCGACGGTCAGGTGCAAATCAATCCGGTCCAGCAACGGCCCGGAGAGCTTGTTGCGATAGCGCTGGATCTGCTCCGGTGTACACCGACAACGCCCGCTGGGCTCGCCCATGTAGCCGCAAGGGCAGGGGTTCATCGCCGCGACCAGTTGAAAGCGCGCCGGGAAGCTCACGCGGTCACGGGCGCGGGAGATCACGATATGCCCCGATTCCAATGGCTCACGCAGCACCTCCAGCACCTTGCGATCGAACTCTGGCAGCTCATCCAGGAACAACACCCCGTGATGGGCCAGGGTGATTTCCCCCGGTTGTGGCTTCGAGCCGCCACCCACCAGCGCCGGCCCGGATGCCGAGTGGTGTGGCTGACGGAACGGGCGGTTGGGCCAATGGCTCAGAGGGGCCAGGCTGACCACGGATTGGATTGCGGCCACTTCCAGCGCTTCCTGCTCGCTCAATGGCGGCAGCAAGCCCGGTAGCCGGCTGGCCAATAAGGTCTTGCCGGTACCCGGTGGCCCGCTGAACAGCAGGTTATGCGCGCCCGCCGCCGCGATCAGCAATGCTCGCTTGGCCGCGAGTTGGCCCTGCACTTCACTCAGGTCTGGGTAAGGCTTGTTCAAGTACAGCAAACCGTCGGACCTGTAGGGCTCAATCGGCACATGTCCATTCAGGTGCGCCACCACTTGCAGCAGGTGATCCACCGCAATCACCTTCAACCCCGACGCCAGGCACGCCTCCTCGGCATTGGCGCGCGGCACTATCACGGTGCGCCCGGCCTTGCGCGCCGCCAGCGCGGCCGGCAACACCCCCTTCACCGCGCGCACCTCGCCGGACAGCGCCAATTCCCCAAGGCATTCCACGTCATCGAGCATCAACGCCGGCACTTGCACACTGGCTGCCAGGATGCCCAGGGCAATCGCCAGATCAAAACGCCCGCCGTCCTTGGGCAGGTCGGCGGGCGCGAGATTGAGCGTGATGCGGCGGGCCGGATATTGCAGCGCCGAGTTGAGGATGGCGCTGCGCACGCGATCCTTGCTTTCCTTCACTGCAGTTTCGGGCAAACCCACGAGAGTGAGAGACGGCAGACCATTGGCCATGTGCACCTCGACGGTGACGGCGGGGGCTTCTACACCGACCTGGGCGCGGCTGTGGACGATGGCGAGGGACATGCTCGTTCCTTGAATGGGAGGGCCGCTTCCTGCGGTTTTTTCAAGGGTAGACGAGGTGGGATGGAGCGGGGCGGGGAGGTTTTACAGAACGTATCCGGGCGGCAATGCAAAACAAATGTGGGGGCTTGCCTGCGATGGCTGTGTGTCAGCAAAAAATCATCCGCTGATGCACCGCCATCGCAGCTTGGGTATCTACACAACTTTGTAGGCTGTCGCAGCAAGGTAACCACGATGCGAAGCGAGTCGCTCTTGATCTGCTTTTGATCTTAGGCGCCCCGTTAAACCACGCTGGCGAATTACGGGCACACCGAGCCTAAGCGAGGTGCCGAGTGGTGGGGCAAGAGCGTTTTGCTTACCTTTGCGCTTTTCAAAAGTGAGCCGCCGTCAGGGCGGAACCCTGAGTGGCCGTTACCGCAGCAATGGATATGTACACAATCCAGCTGGGTTGACTGTCAGGGCGCTATCGCAGGCAAGCCAGCTCCCACATTTGGATCGCGGTGCGTCAGTTAGAACAGCGTCGGCTATCCGGTCGTCACGGGAGCAAGCTCCCTCGCCACAAGTCCAGCGTCGCCACAGCTGTGTAGATACCTATGGCCATCGCAGGCAAGCCAGCTCCCACACTCACCTTGTTTATTCAGCAGAAGGTGGCGTCAACCGTGCTTCAAGTTCAGCCACCTTCGCCTCCAGGCTCTCCAGCCTCGCACGTGTGCGGGCCAGTACCACCATCTGGCTGTCAAACTCTTCCCGGCTGACCAGATCGAGCTTGCTGAAACCACTCTGTAGCAAAGCCTTGAACTGGCTTTCGATTTCATTGCGGGGCAGCGGAGTGTCGCCGCTGAACAGGCGAGAGGCGTGGCCGCTCAGGGCGTCGAGGAAGTCTTTGGGCGCGAGCATTGGACATATTCCGGAAAACAGTTGGCCGGCAGTGTACCACGCAGCGTCTATAGTCATTTTCACGCCCCGCTGCGCACGGTTTTCGCGCATGGGGGCGGGCGGCTGCGCACTGTTTTGATGCGCATTGCGGCCGCGCAGGCGCCCCGTAGGTGGGCATAAGCGGGCAAAGGATTGATTTCGGTGGTTTTTACGGAGCTGGCAAGGTTTCTGCTTAGACGATCATGACCCATGCACTGATGCAGTCGCTGTGACGAATGCAGTGCGCCGACGGATCCGGGGTACAGGGCTCGTCACCAGTGGTTCGCTGGCGTCGCGACGGCAAATGCCGAGGCGACGATGCGTTACAAAGCCAGGCACTGCGCTTAGACTTGAGACGGGTTTGTTTTCCTGGGGCAAGTCCACCAAATTCGGGAGAGAGTTTTCATGAAGCTAGTCACTGCCATCATCAAGCCGTTCAAGTTGGACGATGTACGCGAGTCACTGTCCGAGATCGGCGTGCAGGGCATTACCGTTACTGAGGTCAAGGGCTTCGGTCGGCAGAAGGGTCATACCGAGCTGTATCGCGGCGCGGAATACGTGGTCGATTTCCTGCCGAAGGTGAAGATCGATGTCGCCATTGACGACAAGGATCTTGATCGGGTTATCGAGGCGATAACCAAGGCGGCCAACACCGGCAAGATCGGTGACGGCAAGATCTTCGTGGTCAATCTGGAACAGGCTATTCGCATCCGTACCGGCGAAACCGATACCGACGCAATCTAAGCCGCCAAACCCCAACGCCCCAGGAGAAAACAATATGACTCTGCGTAAATTCGCAGGGCTCGGAGCCCTGCTGTCCATCGTAATGCCAAGCCTGGCCATGGCGGCAGATGAAGTGGCTGCTCCAGTCCTCAATTCCGGCGACACCGCCTGGATGCTTACCGCCACCGCGCTGGTGCTGTTCATGACCATCCCTGGCCTGGCGCTGTTCTACGGCGGCATGGTCCGCTCCAAGAATATTCTGTCGGTGATGATGCAGTGCTTCGCCATCACTGGCCTGATCAGCATCCTGTGGGTTGTCTACGGCTACAGCATCGCGTTCGATACCACCGGTATGGAACAAGGTGTGGTCAACTTCAATTCCTTCTTCGGCGGCATGGGCAAGGCGTTCCTGGCGGGTGTCACCCCAGCCAGCATCACCGGGCCGGCGGCGCTGTTTCCGGAAGCCGTGTTCATCACCTTCCAGATGACCTTTGCCATCATTACTCCGGCGCTGATCGTCGGTGCTTTCGCTGAGCGTATGAAGTTCTCCGCGATGCTGATCTTCATGGCTATCTGGTTCACCCTGGTCTATGCGCCGATTGCGCACATGGTCTGGAGCGGCAATGGCGGCCTGATGTGGGACTGGGGCGTGCTGGACTTCGCCGGCGGCACCGTTGTGCACATCAACGCGGGTGTGGCTGGCCTGGTGGCGTGCATCGTGCTCGGCAAGCGCAAAGGCTTCCCCACCACCCCGATGGCCCCGCATAACCTGGGCTATACCCTGGTGGGCGCGGCCATGCTGTGGATCGGCTGGTTTGGCTTCAACGCCGGTTCCGCTGCGGCGGCCAACGGCACCGCGGGCATGGCGATGCTGGTAACTCAAATCGCTACCGCAGCTGCGGCCCTGGGCTGGATGTTTGCCGAGTGGATCACCCACGGCAAGCCAAGCGCACTGGGTATCGCCTCGGGCGTGGTCGCCGGCCTCGTCGCCGTGACACCAGCGGCTGGCACCGTGGGCCCGATGGGCGCCCTGGTGATTGGTCTGGTCGCCGGTGTGGTGTGCTTCTTCTGCGCGACCAGCCTCAAGCGCAAACTGGGTTATGACGACTCCCTGGACGCCTTCGGCGTGCACGGTATTGGCGGTATCGTCGGTGCGATCCTCACCGGTGTGTTCGCAGCTCCTGCTCTGGGCGGCTTCGGCACCGTGACCGACATCGCGGCCCAGGTCTGGATCCAGTGCAAAGGCGTGGGCTTCACCGTGATCTACACGGCGATTGTGACCTACGTCATCCTCAAGGTGCTCGACATGGTCATGGGCCTGCGTGTCACCGAAGAAGAAGAGGCGGTCGGCCTCGACCTGGCGCAACACAACGAGCGCGGCTACAACTTGTAACTACGCGAAAAAAACATGCCCGGCTTGCCGGGCATTTTTTTGCCCGGCGTTTGTCTGTGGCTAAAGGTGCATGGGTTTTTTATCGACTTTGTGATGGGATCCACACTGCACTTTTAAGGGTGCAAATGTCTTACAGGCATGAAGGCGTATTAGGCACTTTGTTTTTTCCCAGAGCGCGCTAGAATGCGCGCCGATGGGCGGAGAACTGTATGTGGCAACAGACCCTGATTACCCTGCGGGCCAAGCCCCGGGGCTTTCACTTGGTAACGGACGAGTTGCTTGCCGGCTTGCCTGAATTGAGGGCGTGCCGTGTGGGCCTGTTGCATCTGTGGCTGCAGCACACCTCGGCCTCGTTGACCGTCAACGAGAATGCCGACCCGGCGGTTCGCCGTGACTTCGAGCGTTTTTTCAACCTGCTGGTGCCACAAGGTCGCGCAGGGTTTGAACATAACGACGAAGGTCCGGATGATCTGCCGGCGCACTTCAAGGCCAGTCTGCTGGGCTGCCAGCTGAGTTTGCCGGTCAAGGCCGGCCGCTTGGCGATAGGGACCTGGCAAGGTGTTTATCTGGGCGAGCACCGTGATCATGGCGGTGCTCGTAAAGTCCTCGCCACCTTGCATGGTGAAGGGGCATAAGCCACTGGTGATCCAGTGGATGTTGATTTTTTTCCGGCAACCTCGACAGAGGGTGAAGCTGGGCTATAACTAATCTGCTTTTCGCAAGTCATGAGGTAGAACATGAGCGACGATGATCTGGAACAAGACGACCTCGAAGTAGGTGATGAAGACGACACCGAAGACGGTCTTGAAGTTGCGGCCGAAGACGTTGCTGAGGACGTCGATGACAGTGTTGGCGATGACGCGGCTCCCAAAGCCAAAGGCAAAGCCAAGGCGGCTGTGTCGGTAGACGAGTTGCCGAGCGTTGAAGCCAAGAACAAAGAGCGCGATGCCCTGGCGCGTGCGATGGAAGAGTTCCTCGCTAAAGGCGGCAAAGTGCAGGAAGTCGAGGCCAACGTGGTGGCTGATCCACCGAAGAAGCCGGATAACAAGTACGGCAGCCGACCTATCTGAGGTCTGCCTCCTGCTTGTAAGAAAAAGCCCGCCGTCGCTGCGGGCTTTTTCATGCCTGGAGCAATTTACCGGTTTGCTGCAATACCCTGTGGGAGCTGGCTTGCCTGCGATAGCGGTCTATCTGCGAGCCCTGTGTTGACTGATCCACCGCTATCGCAGGCAAGCCAGCTCCCACATTGGGGTCAGTGTTAGCTCCAGCGACTCAGCAGTGGCGGTAACTCCGTCAGGCTGCGAATCTGCGCATCCGGGCGCTTGTCACCCTCCCAGGCCTTGCCCGTGGGGTTGAACCACACTGCCCGCAGTCCCGCCTGCTGCGCGCCGGCGATGTCATCCCCAGGATGATCGCCCACATGCACTGCCGCGCTGGCATCCACACCGCCACGTTGCAGTGCTTCATGAAACAGCCGTGCATCCGGCTTGGCGATGCCGATATCTTCAGCGCGCAGGGCAAAGTGAAAGTAGTCCGCCAGGCCCACACGCTGCACATCGGCATTGCCATTGGTGATCACGCCGAGCAGGAAGTGCTGGCGCAGCGCCTTGAGCATCGGCTCGGCTTCCGGAAACACGCTGAGTTGGTGGCGTGCGTGGATGAACGCTTCGAAGCAGACATCCGCCATCTCTGTGGCCTCAGGCTGGGGATAACCGGCCTCCTCGAACGCATGCATCAACACGCGATGACGCAGCAGGCTGATACGGTGTTTGAGTTCGGGATGACGCTGCAGCACCTGCTGGCGCAGGCTGGCAAAATGCTCAAGGGGCAGGTCGCCGACCTTGGACGCGTGGGTCGCCAGCCATTCGCGCATCGACGCTTCGGCGCTGATGATGACGGGTACGTTGTCCCAGAGGGTATCGTCCAGGTCGAAGGTAATCAGCTTGATACTCATGAGTCGCCGCCCTTGATGCGTTTGGCCCGTGGATGGGCGCTGTCGTACACCGTTGCCAGGTGCTGGAAGTCGAGGTGGGTGTAGATTTGCGTGGTCTTGATATCCGAGTGCCCGAGCAGCTCCTGCACGGCGCGCAGGTCCTGGGAGGATTCGAGCAGGTGGCTGGCAAAGGAATGACGCAACATGTGCGGGTGCAGATTCTGCCCCAGCTCGCGCTCGCCGGCAGCCTTGACCCGCAGTTGAATCGCGCGCGGCCCCAGGCGCCGGCCTTGCTGGCTGACAAACACGGCATCGTCTGCAGGGTTGGTCAGAAGGCGTAGCGGCAGCCATAGCTGCAAGGCTTCGCGGGCTTTCCTGCCCACGGGCAGTACGCGCGTCTTGCTGCCTTTGCCGAGCACTTGCACCAGGCCATCGGAGAGGTCTAACTGATCGAGGTTCAGGCCCGTCAGCTCCGACAGGCGCAGGCCCGAGGAGTAGAACAGCTCCAGGATTGCCTGGTCGCGATGGGCCAGGAAGTCATCCTCGACGGCACCGTCGAGCAATTGCAGGGCGCGGTCTGTGTCCAGGGTCTTGGGCAGGCGCCGTTCGCCTTTGGGCGGTGACAGGCCAATGGCCGGGTCGTGGTCGCACAGGCCTTCGCGATTGAGGTAGTGATAGAGGCCGCGCACCGCCGATAGCAGGCGAGACAGGCTGCGGGAGGATTGGCCCTGTTGGTGCAACCGGGCGACCAGGCTGCGCAGGGCCTGGATATCCAGGGCCTTCCAACTGCTGACGTGCTGTTTTTCGCAATAGGCCAGGACCTTGTTCAAGTCCCGCCGATAAGCTTCCAGCGTGTGGGACGACACCTGGCGCTCATTGCGCAGGTGAGCGCAGTAAGCGTCCAGTTGCCGCTCCATGATCAGCGCACCGCGCGCAGGGTGGTGGTGTGGCGTGGCAGGACGCGGCCCAGCACTTCGGCGATATAGGTCAGGAACAACGTGCCCACCGAGCTTTTGTAGTGCGCCGGGTCGCGGCTGGCGATGGCCAGTACCCCGTGCAAGCCTTGATGGCTGAGGGCGATAACGGCCGTAGAGCCGATCTGCTTGCGCTGTTCGGCGCCAAACAGGAAGTCCAGCTCATGCTCGCGCAAGGTGCCACTGACGGTCTTGCCTTCGGACAGCAGGCCACCGATGGCCGTCTGCGCTTCGCCACCTGTGACCCAGCGCCCCACCGGCATCGGGTTGTCGCTGAACAGGATCAGGCTGACGAAGGGCACCTGGAAATCCTCACGCAGGCTGTCTTCCACGGCGATCACCGTTTCTTCCAGGCTGGTGGCATCCATCAGGGTCAGAATCAGGCGGCGGGTCTTGTCGAACAAGCGGTCGTTGTCGCGGGCCACGTCCATCAGATGAGAGAGTCGGTGGCGCATTTCAATGTTGCGCTCGCGCAGGATCTTCATTTGCCGCTCCACCAGCGACACGGTATCGCCGCGCTGGTGGGGGATGCGCAGGGCCGGCAGCAGTTCTTCGTGCTCGACGAAGAAGTCCGGATTAGCCTCAAGGTACGCCGCGACAGCAGCGGCCTCCAGGCTTTCACTCGGGGTAGCGTGTGCGGGTACTTGAGGCTTATCGGTCATTAGCTTGGCTCACTCATAGACGGACCTGTCCTTCGTATACACGCGTGGCTGGCCCGGTCATCATCACCGGGTGGCCAGGGCCTGCCCATTCGATGGACAAACGTCCGCCGGGCAGGTCGATCAACAGTGGCGAATCCATCCACCCCTGGCTGATCGCGGCCACGGCAGCGGCGCAAGCACCGGTGCCGCAAGCCTGGGTTTCGCCGGCGCCGCGTTCCCATACGCGCAATTGCGCACGGTTACGGTCGATCACCTGCAGGAAGCCCACATTGACCCGTGCCGGAAAGCGCGGGTGATGTTCGATCTTCGGCCCCAGTTCATGCACGGGGGCGTTATTGATGTCGGTGACCCGCAGCACCGCATGGGGGTTACCCATGGACACGGCGGCGACCTCCACGGTTTTGCCATCCACATCCAGCGGGTAACTGAGGGCCTGCTCGGTGGCCTGGAACGGAATATCCGCCGGCACCAGGCGTGGGGCGCCCATGTTGACGCTGATCTGGCCATCATTGCGGATGTCCAGTTCGATCACGCCGCCCTTGGTTTCGACGCGAATCTGGCGTTTGGCAGTCAGGCGTTTGTCGAGCACAAAGCGCGCAAAGCAGCGCGCGCCGTTGCCGCACTGTTCCACTTCGGAACCGTCGGAGTTGAAGATCCGGTAACGGAAATCCACCTCCGGGTTGCTCGGTGCCTCGACCAGCAGCAACTGGTCGAAACCGATCCCGGTGTGGCGATCACCCCACTGTTTGGCGTGCTTGGGCAGGATGTGCGCGTGCTGGCTGACCAGGTCGAGGACCATGAAATCATTACCCAGCCCGTGCATCTTGGTAAAACGCAGCAGCATGGCTTACTCCGGCAGCAGGCTTTCGCCAGCATACAACTCGGCTACCGTCTCGCGGCGACGCACTTCAAATGCTTGATCACCGTCCACCAGCACCTCGGCGGTACGCCCGCGGGTGTTGTAGTTGGAACTCATGACAAACCCGTAGGCACCGGCCGAATGCACGGCCAGCAGATCACCTTCCTCAAGCGCCAACTCACGATCCTTGGCCAGGAAGTCGCCGGTCTCGCAGATGGGCCCGACGATGTCATAGGCGCGGGCTTCGCTTGTGCGCGGCGTCACGGCGGTGACATCCATCCAGGCCTGGTACAGCGCCGGGCGGATCAGGTCGTTCATCGCCGCATCGACGATGGCGAAATCCTTGTGTTCGGTGTGCTTGAGGTACTCGACCTGGGTCAGCAACACGCCAGCGTTGGCGACGATGTAGCGGCCCGGCTCGAACATCAGCGTCAGGTCGCGGCCTTCGATGCGTTCGCGCACGGCCTGGATATAGTCGGCAATCAGCGGCGGCTCTTCATCGCGATAGCGCACACCCACGCCACCACCGAGGTCGATGTGGTGCAGGTAGATGCCGCACTCGCCCAGGCGGTCGATCAAGGCCAGCAGGCGGTCGAGGGCATCCAGGAACGGTGGCAGAGTGGTCAGTTGCGAGCCGATATGGCAGTCGACACCCAGCACTTCCAGGTTTGGCAGTTGAGCGGCGCGGATGTACACGTCCTCGGCGTCGGCGATGGCAATGCCGAACTTGTTCTCTTTGAGACCGGTGGAAATGTACGGGTGGGTGCCGGCGTCGACATCCGGGTTGACGCGCAGGGAGATCGGCGCGCGAACGCCCATTTCGGCGGCAACGACTTGCAGGCGCTCCAGTTCGTCGGTGGATTCGACGTTGAAGCAATGTACGCCGACTTCCAGGGCGCGGCGTATGTCTTCGCGGCTCTTGCCGACCCCGGAGAAGACGATTTTGTCAGCCTGGCCGCCGGCGGCCAGTACGCGTTCCAGCTCGCCACGGGACACGATGTCAAAACCAGCGCCAAGACGCGCCAGGACATTGAGTACACCCAGGTTGGAGTTGGCCTTGACTGCGTAGCACACCAGGTGCGGCACGCCGTCGAGGGCGTCGGTGAACGAGCGGTATTGAGCTTCGATATGCGCACGCGAGTACACATAGGTCGGGGTGCCGAAGCGCTGGGCAATCGCGGACAAGGCCACGCCTTCCGCGAACAGCTCGCCGTCCCGGTAGTTAAAAGCGTCCATAAGTTTCCCTTAACTTAGTAGGTGTCGTGCTTATGGGCTTTTGACGGCTTTTGCGACGATTGCGCCTGTTCGTTTGGATCTTTGCTGTCATCCGGCAGGTACAGCGGGCCTTTCTGGCCACAGGCACTAACGAGGCAAGCGACCGCGACGAGCGCAGCAAGGGAAGAGATCAGGCGCTTCATGGCGAAATCCTTGAATATGCATTAATTGCGCCCGAGTATACCGACCACCCGCCAGCTTGCCTATGCGCCGCACCACCCGTCCGGCGGGGGTTTGCCGAGACAGTAGGGAAGCAGGCTACGATGCCTGGGGATATTTCGTACCGTCATCCGTGATGAAATCAGTATCCTTTGCAATCGGCGAAGCTCGCCCGTATCGTGCGGCGCTTGAGCAAAACCAGACACTTTTGAGGTTGCCACAATGAGTTTGACCGAAGCCCGTTTTCACGACCTGGTGGATGCCACCCAAGAGAAGCTGGAAGATATTTTCGACGACAGCGGCCTGGACGTGGACCTGGAAAGCTCGGCCGGTGTGCTGACGGTCAAGTTCGAGAGCGGCCAGCAATTGATCTTCAGTCGCCAGGAGCCGCTGCGTCAGTTGTGGCTGGCGGCGCGCTCCGGTGGCGTTCACTTCGACTACGATGAAGAAAGCGGCACATGGCAGTGCGACAAGAGTGAAGAGTTGCTGGGTGAGATGCTCATGCGCCTGGTTCAGGAATACACCGGCGTCGAGCTGGATTTCGACGAGATCTGATGGTGAGTGAGCCTGTAGCCGTACGCCCGCCCAAGCCGCTGTTCAGCAATGTCAGCCCGGCGGTGCCGTCACCTTGTATCAGTTTGTGTCGCCTGGACGAGCGGAAAGTCTGCCTTGGCTGCTTTCGCCATGTGGAAGACATCCGGGAATGGCGCTCTGCCGACGATGCGCGGCGCCGGGTGATCTGCGCCGAGGCCGAGCAGCGCAAGGCGAGCACCTGACGGCGTCTTGTTTATTTGTGTCGCTGTGGTAGTGTCCGGATACACCTCCATTCATCGAGGTCCGTGAGAACCCCGCCTTTTCCTGGCGGGGTTTTGCTTTTTTGTGCAGAAAAAAGGAGTCTGCCTGAATCATGACCACCGCACCGTCCATCATTCTTACCCGTCTTGACGTGCAGCGTCTGGAGCAACTGATCGACCGCTTGGGCGACGAGTTTCCCGGCGTCGAAGCGTTGCAAGCCGAACTCGACCGCGCCGAAGACGTGGTTGGTCACGATGAAGTGCCTGCGGGTGTCGTGACCATGAATTCCAGCGTGCATTGCCGTGAACAAAGCAGCGGCAAGGACTATCACCTGACGCTGGTCTACCCCAAGCACGCGAACGCCGACGAAGGCAAGATTTCGATCATGGCGCCCGTGGGCAGCGCATTGCTTGGCCTGCAAGTGGGCCAGCACATCGACTGGCCGGCGCCTGGCGGCAAGACCCTCAAGCTGGAATTGCTCAGCGTCGAAGGCCAGCCCAAAGATGGCGGCGCCTTCCCGCTCTAAACCTGATCCAAGGCCGCATTGAGTGACTGTTCCAGTTCGGCTTTATAGCGCAGGTACAGATTGCTTGGGCTTTGCACATCACCGAGCAGCCCCGACAGATCCAGGTCAGTGATATAGCCGCGGTAACGCTCGGTTTCCCGACGTTGCCCGACGATCTCCCGGGCGACCACTGCAAACAGCTGGTCGCCAAATTCCAGTTCGGAAAACTCCCGCTGATTGCAGTACAGGGTGATCCCTACCTGGCCTGGCGCGCCTTTACCGATGATGGCCTGCACGTCATAAAACGCCTTGTTGGCCGGGTCTTGCGGGGCCGGCCGTGGCTCCACGCCCCGCGCCCGACCGTTGCCCGATGGCAACAGTTGGTAGTACAGGATCTGTACTTCGCCCGCAGGTTGCTGGGTGTCCAGGGACAATAGCGCTTCCCGACGGTACAGGATCGATTGCAAAAAGCGTTGCAGTGGGGCCAAGAGGCTTTGCTCATCATGAAACGGCAAGCGCTGTTGCCAGAGCGCGTTGAATTCGTCGAGCACATAGACGTCGGCGAAGCCTTCATTGACGCGGTAGAACACCTGCACACACTCGGCTTGGCCCATGGGCAGCAGCAGCGCCAGGTCGTGGTCTTCCAAGGCCATGGCGTCCAGGTGCCACGGGCTATAGCTGACCAGCTCCTCGCTGAGGTAGGCGATCAGCGCGTCCTGGGTCGGCAGTGACACATGGGTGGCCTGGCCCGGTACCAGTTCCATGACGTGATAATGCTGCTGCACCTGGAGCAGGTAGCGATGATTGCCTTGGCCGAGCAGCAGATGCTGCGCGGTGTCGAATACCTCTTCCACCCGCTGGGCAATGAACTGTGCCCGGTTGTGACAAAAACAACGCACTCGCAGGCGTGGCAGATGGTTCGATGGCAATTGGTTGAGATAGTCGCGCAGGCAGTCGAGCAGGGCGTGCGGGCCGTCATAGCGGCTGACCATCACTTCGTTCCAGCTGTTGAGTGTGACTTGGTCCAGGGTCAGCACCAGGTTGTCGCGCACGCCGGCATAGCTCAGGGAGTCGGTGCGCTCCGTGGTCATCAGAATATTCAGGTCGCGATGATGCTTGAGCGGGTCAACCCCGACGTTGATCAGCAGCAGCACCTCTTCTGGCACTGCCGGGCGCAGCAAGCGGACCTCGTCGACACTGGCCAGGGGCAGGGTGATGGTCTGTTGCAGGCTGCCCAGCAGGTTGAACAGCTCGAACTCGGTCATGTCACTGGTGCCGGGGTGCAGCGCCAGGCGGGTGCTGCTGTCGATCACGCCGTTGCGATGGCACCAGGTGAGCATTTCCAGCAGGTCGCGGCTGCGTTTGATCGGTGCAAAGTGTTCCCATTCGAGAGCGGTAAGGTTGCCGTTATACAGGCCCCAATGGTGTTGGCCCGGCTCCTTGCGGTTGGGCGACTGCACCAGAGTCAAGGTATCTTCGGCCAGGTCAGGGGCGATGCCGGGGTTGATGAACTCGACCTTGCCGGCCTTGCGCTCGAACGCCGCGTACAAGCGGCGGCCCAGTACATTGAGTTCGCGCTTATTGACCGCGCTGGCGGTCTGTTCGCTGCGGGTGAACTGCGTGAGGAAGCGGTAGCTGTAGTTCAACTCATTGACCAGAGCGCGGCGCTCGGAGGCGACCTGGCGCACTTTCCATTGGCTGCGGCTGTCCAGCAGGGCCAGTTGGCGCGTGTCCCAGCTCCACTCATGCGCCAGGCGTTCCAGCAGTTGCCGTTGCCAACCGGCGGTGCGCTGGCCGGCGCTGAGCTTGCGGTTGACCTTCAGGTACAGGCTGCGCCGCACCAATTCCAGGCGCTCCAGCTCGTTGCGGGCCTTGAGGTACTCCTCGATACGGCGGTAGACCATGATGTACGGGTCCAACTCATCCAGGTCTACCTGATGGCTGAACACCGCCTGTTTGAAGCGCAGGCTCAGGCAGCGCACGTTCGGGTGTTCGCTTGCGTAGACCTCGGTCAGCAGCAGCTTGAGCACCGACTTGTAGGGCGACTCGATGCCCTTGAACAGTTGCCACAGCCCGGCCCCGATAAACTCCCCTGGAGGAATATGAGCCAGATGGCCGAGGTCGAGGGTTTCATCGGTGCGGATAAAACGCTTGGACACCAGGGTGTGAGTAAATTCGGCGTAGCGGCTTTCTTCGTAGACCGGCACCAGCCACCAGATGGGCGTGCGCCCGGCCAGCCAGATCGCGGTGCGATAGAACTCATCCAACAACAGGTAGTGCTGGGTGGTGCCGCAGTCGTCGGAACTCAGTTGCGTATCGCGATCACCCAACACAAAGCGCGTCGGGTCGATCAGGAAGAAATGCGCTTCGGCGCCCATGCCCAAGGCCCAGGTTTCCAGCAGTTGGCACTTTTTGCGCAGCTCGGCCAGCTCGGTTTCGCTCAAGTCGGGAGCGTGGCACACCCACACGTCCATATCGCTTTGATCGGCCTGGGCCAGGGTGCCAAGGCTGCCCATCAGGAACAAGCCGTGGATCGGCGTAGGCGGGTTGCCGTGGCGCGGTTTATAGGAGAACGAACGGGTCAGGCGCTGGGCATCGGCCAGGGCCTGAGCGTCCGGTTCGAAATTCGACAGCCCGGCCGGCGTGCTGCTAGAGACATAGCCCGGCAAGAGCGGGTGATTGACGTGGAAAAACAGCGGCAACAAGGCCAGCACGCTTTGCTGACGTGGCGTCAGCCCCTCGACGGCCCGGGCCATGCGGCCTTGATTGAGGGTCATGAAACGCGCGCGCAGTTGGGTCAGCACCTTGCGGTCGATGCCTTCGTCCAGATCGGGGCGGATTTCATGGGTGCGGGTCATGTCGAACTCGTTGGCTCGCAGGGCCCGACGCGGGCGGCCATGCAGGAGTTTACAGACAGTAGCGTAGGAGTTTTAGAGGGAAATGGCTTTTTGGCGTCAGAATTCTGTATGCCGCGCAGCAGTGCCCGCGGAATCCGCAGGCGGCGGACTCCATGGGCAGTATCAGGTATCAGGCGGCTTCTTTGGTGCTGGCAGTGGTGAGGATGGTCAGCAGGGTTTGGGCTTGCTCGGCAGCGTCCCGGCCAAGACTCGTCAGGTAGCCCCCGTCCGGTTGGTCGATCAGCCCTTTGGCATGGAGGCGCTTGGCAGCGGCGATGGCAGTGGGGGCGGCAGTCTGATGGACTTTCAAGCCTTCCTTGGTGCTGTCCAAGGGGAAGAGTACAAGGATTTCCAGTTCGGCAACCAACTCAGGGGTATACGACATAAGGACTCCAGACTTTCTAAAATTTATTAGAGGCTAGCAGGCCATAAGGTGAACGCACTTTGCCGAACTGTCCAGCGTGTTGCTGCGTGCCGGGGTTATTCCTTTTCCGGCGGCAGCTCGGGCAGTGCCCGCAGTGCCGTTTCATACCACTCGGTATTGAAGGCGCGGTCATCTTCGAGCATGGCATCGATCTCGAACGCCAGCACGTGAGCCATCAGATTCAGGATATCTTCGCGCTCGTAACCCACCAGGGTCAGTTTGTTGAACGTAGCCTTGGCCGCTGGCGGGTTATCGCTCTCGATCTGGTTCTCGATGGCTTCGATCAGCGTGGTCTCGGTGAATTCTTCTTCGTCGTTGTCGATATCGGTCGGCTCGCTCATGGCAGGCTCCTCAAGGAAAGGGCGTCAGTCTACCCCCATTCAGGTGGGTGATGCTGCTGGTCAGGGTGCCCTCAAGGATCTATAACTCTTGCAGCCAACCCCACACCCGGCCTGGAGGCTTTGCGATGCTCAAGCTTTACGGATTTTCGGTCAGCAACTACTACAACATGGTCAAGCTGGCGCTGTTGGAGAAAGGACTGCCCTTCGAAGAAGTGCCTTTTTACGCCGGGCAAACCCCCGAAGCTTTGGCGGTCAGCCCCCGCGGCAAAGTGCCCGTGCTGGGTGTGAAGCAGGGGTTCATCAACGAAACCAGCGTCATCCTCGAATACCTCGAGCAGAGCCAGGAAGGCCCGGCGCTGTTGCCCGCCGACCCGTTTGCGCGGGCTCAGGTGTTGGCGTTGTGCCGTGAGATCGAGCTGTACATCGAACTGCCTGCGCGGGCGTGTTACGCCGAGGCTTTTTTCGGCATGACGGTGCCGGAGGCGATCAAGGAAAAATCCAGGGCCGAGCTGCTGCTTGGGATGGGTACGTTAGGCCGGCACGGTAAGTTTGCGCCTTATGTGGCAGGTGAGAGCTTCACCCTCGCGGACCTGTATTTCATGTACAGCCTCAGCCTGGCCTGCGGTGTGGGCGAAAAGCTGTTTGGGCTGGACCTGCTGGAGCAGTTGCCGAAGGCGAAGGCATTGTTGGCGCGCCTGAATGAGATGCCCAATGCGCAGAAGGTAGAGGCGGACAGGCAGGCGGCGATGCCGGCGTTCATGGCGATGATTGCGGCCAAGAAATAGAGTCGCTTTTGTGGCGAGGGAGCTTGCTCCCGCTGGAGTGCGAAGCGCTCCCAAGATTTTGGGGCCGCTGCGCAGCCCAGCGGGAGCAAGCTCCCTCGCCACAGTTTTAGCGGCTGGCGAGCAATGCCTTGCCGCGCACGACCGCCGCCTTGACCTGTGCCGGCGCAGTGCCGCCCACATGGTTACGGGCATTCACCGAGCCTTCCAGGGTCAGCACGGCAAACACATCCTGCTCGATCTGGTCGCTGAACTGGCGCAGTTCTTCCAGGCTCATTTCCGCAAGGTCCTTGCCGGTGTCCACACCGTACTTCACGGCGTGGCCAACGATTTCGTGGCAGTCACGGAACGGCAGGCCACGGCGCACCAGGTAGTCCGCCAGGTCGGTCGCGGTGGAGAATCCGCGCAGTGCCGCTTCACGCATGATCGCGTGCTTGGGCTTGATCGCCGGGATCATGTCGGCAAAGGCGCGCAGCGAGTCGCGCAGGGTGTCGGCGGCGTCGAAGAGCGGTTCCTTGTCTTCCTGGTTGTCCTTGTTGTAGGCCAGTGGTTGGCCTTTCATCAGGGTCAGCAGGCCCATCAGCGCGCCAAACACACGGCCGCTCTTGCCACGCACCAGCTCTGGCACGTCGGGGTTTTTCTTTTGCGGCATGATCGAGCTGCCGGTGCAGAAGCGGTCTGGCAGGTCGATGAACTGGAATTGCGCGCTGGTCCATAGCACCAGCTCTTCGGAGAAGCGCGACAGGTGCATCATCGCGATGCTGGCGGCGGCGCAGAATTCAATGGCGAAGTCACGGTCCGACACGCCGTCCAAAGAATTGCCGCCCACGGCGTCAAAGCCCAGCAGTTGTGCGGTGTACTCACGGTCGATCGGGTAGGTGGTGCCGGCCAGTGCAGCGCTGCCCAGCGGCATGCGGTTGGCGCGCTTGCGGCAATCGACCAGGCGTTCGTAGTCGCGGCTGAGCATTTCGAACCAGGCCAGCAGGTGGTGGCTGAAGGTCACGGGTTGTGCGGTCTGCAGGTGGGTGAAGCCGGGCATGATGGTGTCCGATTCACGCTCGGCCTGCTCCAGCAAGCCTTTTTGCAGGCGGGTGATTTCGCCCAGGATCAGGTCGATCTCATCGCGCAGCCATAGGCGGATATCGGTGGCGACCTGGTCGTTACGGCTACGGCCGGTGTGCAGTTTTTTGCCGGTCACGCCGATGCGATCAGTGAGGCGTGCCTCGATGTTCATGTGCACGTCTTCGAGGTCTACGCGCCAGTCGAACGTCCCTGCCTCGATCTCACCGCGGATGGTGGTCAGGCCGTCGATAATGCTGTCACGCTCGGCGTCGGTCAGCACGCCGACCTTGGCCAGCATCGTAGCGTGGGCGATGGAGCCCATGATGTCGTGGCGGTACAGGCGTTGATCGAAGGTGACGGAGGCGGTGAAGCGCGCGACGAAGGCGTCGACGGGTTCACTGAAGCGGCCGCCCCAGGACTGGTTGGTCTTGTCGGTGCTCATGGATTCGCTCGTGATCTGCTTAAAAGAGGCATGAAGGTGTGCAGGCGATCATAACAGGGTTGCCCGTGGAGGCGGTGCTGCGGGTGGTCGGCAATTTTTTTGTGTAAGAGATGGCTAAGTGCCTTGCCGCCGACCGCATCCAGGACGAGACTGGTGACAGGTACTTATTGAAACGATATTTGACGATTGAGCAATGTCGCCTCACTGAGCGTCTACAGTTGGACTGATAGTGTGTGAATGCACCAAAGTCGGGTGATGCGGTCATAACCAGACTATCCATTAAACAGGGGGGTATTCGGATTGTTTATCAGTGAACCCTACGACGATGCCCGAATGCAGCGGGTCTTGGGCGCTATTGAACAGGTCCGGGTAAATTTGGGTGCCATTCTCAGGGCACTTTTTGCCGCTCGCGCTAGTCTTAGCGTGGATCGCTGTGACGTCAGTCACCGCACCTGTCTACGCTATCCTTGTGCGAGACTCACGCAGGAATCCAGCGCAATATGAATGTCCTGATCGTTGATGACGAACCCCAAGCCCGCGAGCGACTGAGCCGTCTGGTCAGTGAACTCGAGGGTTATTCAGTCCTTGAACCGAGTGCCACCAGTGGCGAGGAGGCGTTGACGCTGATCGACAGCCACAAGCCCGATGTAGTGCTGCTCGATATCCGGATGCCGGGCTTTGATGGCCTGCAGGTCGCCGCCCGCTTGAGCGAACGCGAATCGCCGCCTGCCGTGGTGTTGTGTGCGGCGCAGGATGAGTTTTCTGCACAGGCGCTGGAAGACAGCGGTGTCAGTTTTCTCGTCAAGCCGGCCACTGCCGAAGCCTTGCTCAAAGCCTTGAAAAAAGCCGAGCGTCCCAGCCGCGCCCAACTGGCTGCCTTGACGCAACCGGCTGCGCAAAGTGGTAACGGGCCACGCAGCCATATCAGCGCGCGTACCCGCAAGGGCATCGAACTGATCCCACTCGGCCAGGTGGTCTACTTTATTGCCGATCACAAATACGTGACCTTGCGCCACGAGACCGGTGAAGTGTTGCTCGATGAGCCGCTCAAGGCGCTTGAAGACGAGTTTGGCGAGCGTTTCGTGCGCATTCATCGCAACGCGCTGGTCGCCCGTGAACGTATCGAGCGCCTGCAGCGCACGCCCCTGGGGCACTTTCAGTTATTCCTGAAGGGGCTCAATGGCGATGCGTTGATCGTCAGCCGACGCCATGTCGCTGGCGTGCGCAAAATGATGCAGCAGCTTTAGCCCAAGGGCTGCGGCGCGGTCTGCATTCCTTATCCCGGTGCGACGTGGCCAGGGAGGCCCCGCACTTGCTGATTCAAATCAAAGCGTATTTGCCTGAGCTGTTATTATCCGCCGTATCTATTCAGTACGGATTGATCCATGTCCTCTCGCGAAATCCGCATCGCCACCCGTAAAAGCGCCTTGGCCTTGTGGCAGGCCGAATACGTCAAAGCACGCCTTGAGCAGGCCCATCCCGGCCTCAAGGTCTCCCTGGTGCCCATGGTCAGTCGCGGCGATAAGCTGCTGGACTCGCCACTGTCCAAAATCGGCGGCAAGGGCCTGTTCGTCAAGGAATTGGAAACTGCGCTGCTGGACAACGAAGCCGACATCGCCGTGCATTCGATGAAAGACGTGCCCATGGACTTCCCTGAAGGCCTGGGCCTTTTTTGTATCTGCGAGCGCGAAGACCCGCGCGACGCCTTCGTTTCCAACACCTTCGCGTCCCTGGACGAACTGCCGCCGGGCAGTATCGTCGGCACCTCCAGCCTGCGTCGCCAGGCCCAGTTGCTGACGCGGCGTCCCGACCTGCAGATCCGCTTTTTGCGTGGTAACGTCAACACGCGCCTGGCCAAGCTGGACGCCGGGGAATACGACGCGATCATCCTCGCCGCTGCCGGCCTGATCCGCCTGGGCTTTGAAGACCGCATCACCTCGGCCATCAGCGTCGAAGACAGCCTGCCAGCTGGCGGGCAGGGTGCAGTCGGCATCGAATGTCGCACCGCCGACAGCGAAATTCACGCACTGCTCAAGCCTCTCGATCACGCGGACACCGAAGTGCGTGTTACCGCCGAGCGTGCCTTGAACAAACACCTCAACGGTGGCTGCCAAGTGCCCATCGCCTGCTATGCCGTACTCGAAGGTGAGAACCTGTGGCTGCGTGGCCTGGTCGGTGATCCGGACGGCGGTAACCTGCTGACCGCCGAGGTGCGTGGGCCGCAGCGTGATGCCACGGCACTGGGGATTCAGGTTGCCGAGGAACTGCTGGAAAAAGGCGCGGGTGCCATTTTGCAAAAAGTCTATGGCGAGGCCGGCCCGCAGTGACCAAATGGCGAGTGCTGCTGACGCGGCCTGCCGAGGAGTCGACGGCCGTGGCGGCGTTATTGGCCAAGAGCGGCATTCACAGCAACTGCCTGCCTTTGCTGGAGACCGAAGCCTTGCCGGTGACTGCTGAGCAACGCGCGGTATTCGGCGCGCTGCCGCGCTATTGCGCCGTCATCGTGGTGAGCAAGCCGGCTGCACGCCTGGCGTTGCAGCGGTTGGGGGACAGTGTGCCGCCAATGCCCTGGTTCAGTGTCGGCGCGGCGACGGCACAGATACTGGCCGATCATGGCCTCAAGGTTCACTATCCCGCCACTGGCGACGATAGCGAGGCCTTGCTTGAACTGCCCGCCTTGCGCGAGGCTATTGCTCTGCCGGGCGGTCGGGTGTTGATCCTGCGCGGCGAGGGCGGGCGTGAGTTGCTGGCAGAGCGTTTACGCGAGCAAGGTGCTAGTGTCGATTACCTGGAATTGTATCGGCGTTTTCTTCCGGTGTATGAAAAGGGCGCGTTGATGCAACGCATCCAGTTGGAACGCTTGAACGGCCTGGTGGTCAGCAGTGGGCAGGGTTTTTTACACCTGCACGCGTCAGCCGGCCACGATTGGCCAGAGGTGGCACAGCTGCCGTTGTTCGTGCCCAGCCCGCGTGTATATGAAATGGCGCGGGCGGCGGGTGCAGAAAAAGTTGTGGATTGTCGCGGCGCGAGTGCCGCGGCTTTGTTAGTGGCGTTAGGGAGCTATCCCGTTCCCACTCTCTGATACGCAAAGGACGGATACGTGAGCGAAACAGCCTTGCCTAAAGATGAAGCTCAGCCCGCGCTTGATGCGCCGGTCGAGACACCGGTCAGCGCGCCACGCCGTGGCAATGGCCTGGCCGTCGTCGCCTTGCTGTTGGGCGCTGCGGGCGTAGCCGCCGGCGGCTGGGGGATCTGGCAGGTCCGTGCCCTGCAAGCCAGCAGCCAGCACCAACTGGGCCAGGTGCAGACCCTGGATGACCAGTCCCAGAGCCTCAAGCAAGGCCAGCAACAGCTGACCGCCCGCCTGGCGCAGTTGCCGGGTGCGGATGAGCTGGAAGAGCGTCGCCGCCTGGTCACGCAGTTGCAGGGAGATCAGCAGCGCCTCAACCAGCGTCTGGAAACCGTGTTGGGTGCCAGCCGCAAGGACTGGCGCCTGGCCGAGGCCGAGCATCTGATCCGTCTGGCCAGCTTGCGTTTGTCCGCCTTGCAAGACATTAACAGCGCTCAGTCGCTGGTCCAGGGTGCCGACGAGATTCTTCGCGAACAGAGCGACCCAGGGGCTTTCGCTGCACGGGAGCAATTGGCCAAGAGCCTGGCCGCGCTGCGCAGCACCGAGCAACCGGACCGTACCGGCCTGTACCTGCAATTGGCTGCCTTGCGTGACCAGGTGGTGCAACTGGCGGCGATTGCCCCGGAGTATCAGCTCACGGAGCCTGCTTCCCAGGGGCGCCCCACCAGCGATACGCAGAACCAGTTGAGCCAGTGGTGGGAGCAGATCTCCCGTTATTTCCGCATTGACTTCAACCCGGATGACAACATCCGTCCCTTGCTGGCAGGCCAAGGCCTGAACCAAGTGCGCCTGGCCTTGAGCCTGGCACTGGAGCAAGCCCAATGGGCTGCGCTTAACGGCGAGGCGGCCGTCTACAGCCGCTCGTTGGGGGAAGCGCGCAGCGTGTTGCAGGACAACTTCAACCAGGACAACCCGCAGAGCAAGGCGATGCTGGCGCGCATTGCCGAGCTTGAGCCCAAGGCCGTGTCTGTGGTCACGCCTGACCTGGCCGCGAGCCTGGCCGCTGTGCAGGCGTACCTTGAGCGTCGTCATCTGTCGGCCGACGAAGCCAAGGCCGCGGCTGGCAAACCGGCGACCCAGGAGTAGAGCTGATGAAGCGTTTCTATGTGATCCTGGTGCTCGCAATTGCGCTCGCCCTGGCCCTGGGTGTAGGCATTTCGAAGCACACCGGCTACGTGTTGATTACCTATCCTCACCTGCTGCATTACGAATCAAGCCTGTGGGCGACATTGGTGGCGGTGTTTGCCATCGGCCTGGCGATTTATCTGGTCCGCGTGTTGTGGAGCCTGGTCACCACATCCGGTGGCGTGGTCAACCCCTGGTCACGGCGCAATCGCAGCCGCCGTGTTCAGATCGCTATCGAGCAAGGCCAGATGGACCTCGCCGAGGGACGTTGGGCCAGTGCGGAGCGCCACTTGCACCGCGCCGCCGAAGCAGAGCGTCAGCCGCTGCTGTATTACATCGGTGCCGCCCGTGCGGCTAATGAACAGGGCCGTTATGAGGAATCCGACGGCTTGCTGGAGCGCGCTCTGGAGCGCCAGCCCCAGGCCGAACTGGCCATTGCCTTGAGCCACGCGCAATTGCAGATGGATCGAGGTGATACGGAAGGCGCGCTGGTCACTCTTCAGGCGATGCATGAGCGTCACCCGCATAACGCGCAAGTGCTGCGACAACTGCAACGCCTGCATCAGCAGCGTGGCGATTGGTCGTCTGTGATTCGCCTGCTGCCTGAGCTGCGCAAGGACAAAGTCTTGCCCGCCAATGAGCTGGCCGAGCTGGAGCGTCGCGCCTGGGGCGAGAACCTGAGCCTGGCGGCCCAGCGTGAAGAGCAAGGCGAAGCAGGGTTGCAGTCCTTGGAACGCGCATGGGAGCAACTGACCGCTGCCCAGCGCCAACAGCCACAACTGGTGTTGGCGTATGCCGACCAACTGCGTCGATTGGGCGCGGATGCCAAGGCCGAAGAAGTGCTGCGTGGTGCTCTCAAGCGCGGTTATGACAGCCACTTGATCCGGTTGTACGGCCTGTTGCGCGGCAGTGATCCTGCGCGCCAATTGAAGTTTGCCGAAGGCTGGCTCAAGGACCACCCAGGCGATGCCAGCCTGTTGCTGACGCTGGGCCGTCTGTGCCTGCAAAACAGTCTGTGGGGCAAGGCGCGGGATTATCTGGAAAGCAGCCTGCAAGTGCAGCGCAATCCCGAAGCCTGCGCCGAATTGGCTCGCCTGCTGGCCCAATTGGGCGACACCGAGCGCAGCAACCAGCTGTTTCAGGAAGGCTTGGGATTGCTCGACAATCGCCTGCTGTCTTCGCCGCTGCCGGTGCCTGCGCGAGCTTGAAGTAGGAAAGGGTGAGTGGATTGGCTCGGACCGATCCGACACCCGCTCCTTCAACGCTTGAAAACACTCGGTTTAACTGGCCTTGTTACTAATTCCTACTTGTTGTAACTGAATTTCCTCGGGCCCGTGGCGGGATGTCCTTATGTTTTCGAGGAAATGTCTGCTCTAGGGCGTATTGAAAGGGGTCGGGCCTTTCCTCTACCGTAGCGACCTATCTCTTGCAGTGCGGATAAACAATGTCTTTGGCCCCTTTACGCTCTTTGTTTTTCCTGGCGTTCATGGCGGGTGCGCTGACGTTGGGCGCGTCTTTCTACCTTCAATACGGCGCGCTGCTACGACCTTGTTTTCTATGCCAGGTACAGCGCCTGTTCCTCGCGTCTTTTGCCTTGATCAACCTGATTGCCGCACTTCACAGACCTGGGCGTTCCGGCCATTGCCTCTACGGGCTGGCGAGCATGGCCTGTGCGTTGCTGGGCGCCATCACCGCAGGCAGGCAAGTGCTGTTGCAGAACAGGCCGGCAAGTCAGGCCGGGGATTGCTGGCCCAGCGTGCAGCACATGCTTGAAAACCTGTCTGTCTGGCAGGCAATGCGCTCGGTGTTCAATGGCACGGTCGATTGTGTCGAAATCAACTGGACGCTGTTTGACCTGAGCCTGCCTGAGTGGAGTCTGTTGTTCTTCGTGGCGATGCTGATCCTGGGGTTCATGCAGGTGTCACGGTTGTTGTTCGACAGGCATTTGCGCCTCGCAACGCCTTGAAAACAAGACTCAGGTTGTAGGAGCGGATTAAACACTTGTATGAACATTCTCTCCTGCGTACCTTGAAGCCATAGTCATGCGGGCATAATCTGGCCCGCACGCGTTATCCAAACCGCTTGTCAGACACGGCCTTGTCCGTCTGCTGCTTCATCCTTGAAGTGTTGCGCAGGTACAGAGCTGCGGCGCCCCAATAGGGAAGAGAGATCATCATGTTGGAAAGTTGTCAGAATGCTCAGGAACGCTGGGGTGGGGTGCATAAGCTGATCGATAGATGGCTGTTGGAGCGCCACGAACTGATTCAGGCCTATGACACTCTTGGTGCCCATCCCGATGCATTGGCTGAGAAGCAAAAGCCTCTGCAAGAATTCTGCGGGTCTTTGGTGGACTACGTGTCTGCGGGTCATTTTGAGGTTTATGAGCAGCTGACCGGCGAAGCGAAAGCCTTCAATGACAAGCGCGGATTGGAATTGGCCGAAACCCTTTACCCGCGCATTGATGTGATCACCGAGAAGCTGCTGGCCTTCAATGATCTGTGTGATGAAGGCAAGTGTGTTGCTGAAAAATTCAAGGAGCTCGGCGGTCTGCTCCATGAGCGTTTCGAGTTGGAAGATTGCCTGATCGAAGTGTTGCACACGGCCCACAAACAAAAGGCTGCTGTCCAGGCCTGACCCTTGGCGGCGAGATAAAAAACGGTGCGCATGTCGCACCGTTTTTTTATGGGTCAGTGGCGAGTGCCGAGCAGTTCGATCTCGAACACCAGCGGCGTATAGGGGGGGATCAACTCACCTGCGCCGTCTGCGCCATAGGCCTGGGCTGAAGGAATCACCAGACGCCATTTCGCACCCACCGGCATCTGTTGCAATGCACTGCTCCAACCGCTGATCACGCTGTTGAGGCGAAACCATTGCGGTTGCGTACTTTTGTCGAAGACAGTTCCGTCAGGCAGTCGGCCCACGTATTTAACCTGCACTTCATCGCTGGCCAACGGCTTGTTGCCAGTGCCCGCTACCAGCTCGGTGAGCAGGATCCCATCGGCCAACTGACGAACCCCGACGGTGGCTTTTTCCTTTGAGAGAAATTGCTGCTCGGCAGCGAGTGCTTTTTCGCTTTGAGGTCGTTGGGCGTCGGCGGCGTTCTGCGCTTCGTGCTGTGCGAGGATCTGTTCGATGCGCGCGTTATCCAGCGCCAGTGGTTTGCCCTGGTAGGCTTGCTTGAGTCCGTCGAGCAGAGCCTGTATCTGCAGGTCGGGGACTTCCTGGCGCAACCGTTCGCCAAGGCTTGCGCCCAGGCTATAGGCAAGATCGTGTGGGGTTGCGGCGGTGGTGTTTGAAGAGGGTTGCTCGCTTGCATCGGCCACGCAGATCGCCAAGCCGAACACTAGAAAAAGGTAACGCGACATGGGCATTCTCCCGGCGAAAGTGCGACGGATTATGCCAGTGCGGCTGCGTAAAAAGTGACGTGGTTTTCCGTTATATCGATAAGAATTTTCGCACGTTGCAACGCAACGCAAACGATACTGTCAACATGCCCTAGCGGCGGTAAGAGCAGAGGGCTAGTATGAGCCGCACCCACGTCAGCCAGGAGGTAAACCATGTCGGCCAAACAGAAGCCTGTAAATACCCCGTTGCACTTGCTCCAACAACTTTCGGGCAGCCTGCTCGAACATCTGGAAAGCGCGTGCTCCCAAGCCTTGGCTGATGCAGAAAAACTGCTCGCCAAACTGGAAAAACAACGCGGTAAAGCGCAAGAAAAACTGCACAAGTCCCGCACCAAACTGCAAGACGCCGCCACTGCCGGCAAGTCCAAGGCGCAAGCCAAAGCCAAAGGCGCGGTCAAAGAACTTGAAGAGCTGCTGGATGCTCTCAAGGATCGCCAAGCCGAAACCCGCAGCTACATTTCCCAACTCAAAAAAGACGCTCAAGAAAGCCTGAAATTGGCCCAAGGCGTTGGCCGTGTGAAGGAAGCCGTAGCTAAGGCACTGGGTGCTCGTACGCCTGCAAAAGTAGCCGCGAAGCCAGCCGCTAAAACTGCTGCCAAACCAGCCGCTAAGCCAGCTGCTAAAACTGCTGCTGCCAAACCAGCCGCCAAGCCAGCCGCTAAAACTGCTGCTGCCAAACCAGCCGCTAAGCCAGCTGCTAAAACTGCTGCTGCCAAACCAGCCGCTAAGCCAGCTGCTAAAACTGCTGCTGCCAAACCAGCCGCCAAGCCAGCCGCTAAAACTGCTGCTGCCAAACCAGCCGCCAAGCCAGCCGCTAAAACTGCTGCTGCCAAACCAGCCGCTAAAGCCGCTGCTGCCAAACCAGCCGCTAAGCCAACTGCTAAACCTGCTGCCGCCAAACCGGCCGCGAAGCCCGCTGCCAAGCCCGCTGCCAAGCCAGCGCCCGCAAAGCCAGCTACTCCAGCAGCACCCACTGCTACTCCGGCAGCAGCCACCGCTCCAACTGCATCGGCCAGCAGCACCCCTGCACCGGTAGCGCCAAGCACCACCCCAACCAGCGCTTCCTAAGTGTTGGTGGCCATGGCGCGCAATTGCAGCAGCGCGTCGTGGTCAAGGTTGGCGGCTTCGGTCGCCAGGCCTTCAAGCCATTCTTGCTGACCCGGCACCTCATTGATCGGCCACGCCTGCGCCAGCGCTTCCAAGCGCGCCAGCAGCGTTCTTTCGGCCTCCAGTTCCAGTGTCTTGACCTGCTCTCGTAGCAATGCCAATTGCGCATCCTGCTGGGCCAAGGCTCGCCATTGCCCGCGCATTTGTCGCAAGGGTTCGACAACCTGCACCCGCCACGGCTGGGCAATCTGCTGCAGTGCCTGAACGCGTTCGGGCTTATATGCCACACCTCGCCATTCCAGCCACGCACCACACAACAACAGGCACACGTCTGCCCCTTGCTCCTGCAAGCGCAGGCAAGCGGCCTCCACGCCCGGGCGGGCATAGGTCGAAAGGGCAAAGCTCCACAGGTCAGCGCACATATTCACACCCAAGCCAGCGGCCAACGAAGCTGGTAGACTCCGCCGCCATTATGATCCGACTTCAAAGCCTAACATTACAGCGTGGCCCGCAACGTCTTCTCGAAGACGCCGAGCTGACCCTGCACGCCGGTCACAAAGCCGGCCTGATCGGAGCCAATGGCGCCGGCAAATCCACGTTGTTCGCCTTGTTGCTGGGTGAGCTGACCCCGGATTCGGGGGACTGCCTGCTGCCGGCCGACTGGCGCATTGCCCATATGCGCCAGGAGATCGACACCCTGGACCGTATCGCCATCGACTACGTGCTCGATGGCGACCTGCGCCTGCGCCAGGTGCAGCACGACCTGGCTGAGGCCGAAAAAGCCCAGGACGGTGCCGCACAGGCGCGCCTGCACTCGGAGCTGGACAGCGCCGACGGCTATACCGCCGACGCCCGTGCTCGCAAGATGCTCGCTGGCCTTGGGTTTACCAACGAACAGATGGACCGTCCGGTCGCCGACTTCTCCGGTGGCTGGCGCATGCGCCTGAACCTGGCCCAAGCGCTGATGTGCCCCTCGGACCTGTTGCTGCTCGACGAGCCGACCAACCACTTGGACCTCGATGCGATCCTGTGGCTGGAAGACTTCCTCAAGAGTTACCAGGGCACCTTGCTGCTGATTTCCCACGACCGGGATTTCCTCGACGCCGTGGTCGATAACATCGCCCATGTCGAACAGAAGAAAATCACTCTGTACCGTGGCGGCTATACCGCGTTCGAACGCGCTCGCGCCGAACGCCTGGCCCAGCAGCAACAGGCCTTTGAAAAGCAACAGGCGCAACGTGCGCACATGGAAAGCTACATCGCAAGGTTCAAGGCCCAGGCTACCAAGGCCCGCCAGGCCCAGAGCCGGATCAAGGCCCTGGAACGCATGGAAGAGCTGTCGGCGGCCCACGTCGATTCGCCGTTCGACTTTGTCTTCCGTGAGTCGGTGAAGATCTCCAGCCCGCTGTTGGACCTCTCGGATGCTCGCCTGGGCTATGGCGACAAAACCATCCTTGAGAAGGTCAAGCTGCAGCTCACGCCGGGCGCACGCATCGGTTTGCTCGGCCCGAACGGTGCAGGCAAGTCGACACTGATCAAGAACCTTTCGGGTGAGCTTGAGCCGCTGGCCGGCCGCCTGACCCGTGGCGAGAACACGGTGGTGGGTTACTTCGCCCAGCACCAACTGGACTCCCTGGATGCCAAGGCCAGCCCGCTGTTGCACCTGCAACGCCTGGCGCCGACCGAGCGCGAGCAGACCCTGCGCGACTTCCTTGGCGGTTTCGACTTCCGTGGCGCGCGCATTGACGAACCTGTGCTGAATTTCTCCGGTGGCGAAAAAGCCCGACTGGCCCTGGCCCTGATCGCGTGGGATCGCCCGAACCTGTTGCTGCTCGACGAACCGACCAACCACCTGGACCTGGAAATGCGCCTGGCGCTGACCATGGCCCTGCAGGAGTTCAGCGGTGCGGTATTGGTGGTGTCTCACGACCGTCACCTGCTCAAGAGCACTACCGACAATTTCCTGCTGGTCGCCGACGGCAAGGTCGAAGAGTTCGACGGCGACCTGGACGACTACGCGCGCTGGCTGACGGAATACCGCCTGCGCAATGCGCCGGCCAGCAACACGCCGGTCAACCCGGACAAGACTGACAAGAAAGCCCAGCGCCAGGCCGCCGCCGCGCTGCGCCAGCAGTTGGCGCCGCACAAGCGTGAGGCCGACAAGCTGGAAGCCGAACTGGGCAAGGTGCATGAGCGCCTGGCCAAGATCGAAGCCAGCCTGGGCGACAGCGCCGTGTATGAGGCGGCGCGCAAGGACGAGCTGCGTGACCTGCTGGCCGAACAGGCCAAGCTCAAGGTGCGCGAGGGGCAACTGGAGGAAACCTGGATGGAGGCCCTCGAATTGCTCGAAACCCTGCAAGCGGAGCTGGAGGCGCTGTCCTGATGGAAGCGTTGCAATTGCCAGTCCCGGTGCAATGGATCGAGCCCATCTGGATTGGCGTGCAAATCCTGCTGATCCTGCTGGCCGGCTACCTGGCCCAGCGCTTTGTCGCCAAAGGCCTGACACGCCTGGGTGAGCGCTACCCGCTTCCGCCGCAATTGCTGATGCCCCTGCGCGGCGGCTTGCGCTGGCTGATCATGGGCAGTGCACTGATCTTTGTATTGGGCCGCCTGGGTGTGTCGGCCACGGTGTTGTGGACGGCCCTGTCCGGCTTTGTCGCGGTGGCGGCCGTGGCGTTCTTCGCCATGTGGTCGGTGCTGTCCAACTTGCTGTGCGCGATCCTGATCTTTACCGTCGGGCCGTTTCGCCTGGGTGATATCGTCGAGCTGGTGGACACCGTCGACAAGCCGGGCGTGAAGGGCCGGGTCGTGGCGATCAACTTGCTCTACACCACGCTGATCGAAGTCGAGGAAGCCGGGACCAACAGCGCGATGGTGCAGGTGCCCAATAGTCTGTTCTTCCAGCGCTCGGTACGCCGTTGGCCCGGCTCTGGCACCAACATCCTGTAGGAGCAAGCTTGCTCGCGAAGACCGTCAACGATAACGCAGCGCTTGCAGTCAGCCCGCATCGCCTGTGCATTTTTCGCGAGCAAGCTCTCTCCTGCAGAAATCTGTAGCCAGCCTTTGGTCGCTGGAGTTAGCTTAAGGCACAACCGCTAACTCCCTTGCGAGGTGTGCAATGGCTCTCGATACATGGCTGGCCTTTTTCCTGGCCAGTTGGATCATCTCCCTTTCTCCTGGCGCCGGTGCCATCGCCTCGATGTCCAGCGGCCTACAGTACGGTTTTGTGCGTGGCTACTGGAACGCCATCGGCCTGCAACTTGGCCTGGCGATGCAGATTGCTGTGGTCGCCGGTGGTTTGGGGGCCATTCTGGCGGCCTCGTCTACTGCGTTCTATGCGATCAAATGGTTCGGCGTGGCCTACCTCGTGTACCTTGCCATCAAGCAATGGCGCGCTTTGCCCATGGACATGACCGATGACGCCGCCGTACGCCCGATCGGCAAACCGATGGCGATGATGTTCCGCGGCTTTCTGGTCAACGCCAGCAACCCCAAGGCGTTGGTGTTCATGCTGGCGGTGCTGCCGCAGTTCGTGAACCCGCAGGCGCCGTTGTTGATCCAGTACCTGATCCTTGGTGCGACCATGATCAGCGTCGATATGATCGTGATGGCGGGCTACACAGGTTTGGCCTCGAAAGTCTTGCGCCTGTTGCGTACGCCTAAACAACAGAAACGTGTGAACCGCACCTTTGCTGGCTTGTTTGTCGGCGCTGCCGGTTTCCTTGCCAGCCTGCATCGCGCCACGGCCTGACCAAGCGACTGGCTCAAAAATGTGGGAGCGGGCTTGCTCGCGAATGCGGTGCTTCAGTCACTATTTTCTTTGACTGATATACCGTATTCGCGAGCAAGCCCGCTCCCACATTGGTTTTAGGGTGATATGAAATAACACCTTGAGTCGAATCCATTAAAGCTCAACAATAGTGTTACTTCGTATTTCCACTTGAGATTCATTCATGACCGCCCCTTTCCGCTTTCTCGCCTGGCTGCTGTTGCCGGCATTGCTGTCGTGCAGCCTCAATCTGTCGGCCGCGACCGCCGAGGGCGCGCCGCAAGCCCTGCATTTGCTTGACTACATTGGCGCCGACTACCCACCGACGGTAGAGGCGGGCAAGGTGGTGGATGACTCTGAATACCGCGAACAAGTCGAGTTTCTCGGGGTATTGCAGGGGCTGGTGGCGGAGTTGCCAGACAAGCCTGAGCGCGCCGAGTTGGTAAAGGGCGTTGATGAGCTGCTGGCCGCGGTCACTGCCCACCAGGACGGCGCGAGCGTCGCCCGCCAGGCTCGTCAATTGGGCGCCAAGCTGGCCGTGGCGTATGAAGTAAGCCAGGCCCCGGCCATCACGCCGGACCCGACGCGCGGCGCGCCGCTCTACGCCCAGCATTGTTCGGTGTGCCACGGCACAACGGGCGCCGGCGATGGCCCGGCAGGCGTGGGCATGACCCCACCGCCGGCTAACCTGCGCGATGCAACGCGCCTGGACCGCCTGAGCCTCTACGCGATCTACAACACTCTCGGCCTGGGCGTCGAAGGCACCGACATGCCGTCGTTCGCTGACCAACTGGACGACCGCCAGCGTTGGGACCTGGCAACCTATATCGCCGGCTTCACGGCCGACCCGGCCGCTGCCAAAGGCGAGCAGACATTCAACCTCGCCGACCTGGCCCGCCAGACCCCCACTGAAGTGCTCGCCGCTGACGGTCCTGACGCTGCCACGACATTCCGCGCCCAGCGTGCGCAGCCGCCGCAGGTTCAGCGTGGCCCCGCGCAGTTGCTCGACTACACTGCCGCCACCCTGGACAAGAGCCTCGCGGCTTTCCGCAACGGCGACCATGAGCAGGCTTACGATCTATCCGTCGCAGCCTACCTGGAAGGCTTCGAGCTGGTGGAAAGCTCCCTGGATAACGTCGATGCCAATGTGCGCAAAGACACCGAGAAGGCCCTGATGGCCTATCGGCAATCGTTGCAGGACGGCTTGCCTATCGAGCAGGTGCAGCAGCGCTTGGATGCAGCCAAAGGCAAACTCACTGAATCGGCTGGTTTGCTGGGCGGCGATGGCCTGAGCTGGTCGTTGAGCTATATCTCCGGCTTGCTGATCCTGCTGCGTGAAGGCCTGGAAGCGATTCTGGTGCTGGCCGCGATCCTCGCCTTCCTGCGTAACACCGGCCAGCAATCGGCGGTGCGCAGCGTCAACGTCGGCTGGGGCCTGGCGCTGTTGGCAGGTTTGGGTACCTGGGCCTTGGCGGCCTATGTCATTGACGTCAGCGGTGCCCAGCGTGAATTGCTTGAAGGCTGCACGGCGTTGTTTGCCAGTGTGATGGTGCTATGGCTCGGCGTGTGGATGCACGACCGGCGTCACGCGGCGGCCTGGCAGGACTACATCAAGAGCAGCCTGGTGGGCGGCGGTGGGCGTTTCGGGTTTGCCGTGCTGGCGTTCTTCTCGGTATATCGCGAACTGTTCGAAGTGATCCTGTTCTACGAAACCCTGTGGCTGCAGGCCGGCCCTGCCGGGCACAACGCGGTGCTGGCCGGTGGTGCCACGGCGCTGGTGCTGCTGGTGGGCCTGGCCTGGGTGATCCTGCGCGGTTCGGCGAAGTTGCCCCTGGCGCTGTTCTTTGGCATCAACGCCGCATTGCTGTGTGCGCTGTCGGTGGTGTTCGCCGGGCACGGTGTGAAAGCCTTGCAGGAAGCGGGCATTTTCGGCACGCGGCCAGTGGCGTTCTTTGACTTCGACTGGCTGGGCATCCACGCCGATGCGTACTCGCTGGGGGCACAGGCCGTGGCGATCCTGGCGATTGTGGTGTTGTATGGCCGTAGCCGCCTGACCGAAAAGCACCGGGCGGCGGCGTAGCATGCGCGTGTGGATCGACGCCGACGCCTGCCCTCGGGCGGCCAAGGACCAAGTGGTGAAGTTTGCCCTCAAGCGCCAGTTTGAGGTGGTGCTGGTCGCAGGGCAAAGCCAGATCAAGCCTAGCTTTGCCTGTGTGAAGCTGATCGTGGTGCCCAGCGGGCCGGATGCCGCCGATGATTACCTGGTGGAGCACGCCGTGCCCGGCGAACTGGTGATTTGCAGCGACGTGCCCTTGGCCGATCGACTGGTGAAGAAGGGCATCACGGCCCTCGACCCGCGTGGCAAGGAGTTCAGCCCTGCGAACATGAGCGAGCGGTTGGCGGTGCGCAACCTGTTTACCGACCTGCGCGAGCAAGGCCAGATGGGCGGCGGCCCGCCGCCCCACAGCGAAAAGGACAAGCAGGCGTTTGCCAATGCGCTGGACCGAATTCTTACCCGCTTGATGAAACCAGCCTGATCTGTGGCGAGGGAGCTTGCTCCCGCTGGGCTGTGCAGCAGCCCCAAAGCCGTCGTCAGTGTTTTATCTGAATCACCGCGTCAGCTTAGATGGGGCGGCTTCGCCACCCAGCGGGAGCAAGCTCCCTCGCCACAGGTGCATCCCCATCAGTCGTTTTCGTGGGTTAATTCCAATACCCGATCCACCAGCTTGTTGATGCCGGACGCCACCTCGCTGATGTTCTTGCCCAGCATATAGGCCGGTGTACTCACCAGCTTGCGCGCCTGGTCCTCGACGATATCCTCCACAGTGCATTCGACGTGGGTGGCGCCCATCTTGTCCAGGGCTGCGGCGGTGCTGGCATCGTTGCCGATGGTGCAGGTCACGCCAGGGCCGTAGATCTTGGCGGCCAGGGCCGGCGAAATGCAGATCAAACCCACCGGCTTGCCCGCTTCGGCAAAGGCTTCAGCCAGTGCCAGCACCTGGGGGTTGATGCTGCAGCCGGCGCCTTCCACGGCAAAGTTCGACAGGTTCTTGGCCGCGCCAAAACCGCCCGGCACGATCAGCGCGTCAAAGTCTGCGGCGTTGGCTTGGCCAATATCCTTCACGGTGCCTCGAGCGATGCGCGCGGATTCCACCAGCACATTGCGAGACTCGGGCATTTCTTCGCCCGTGAGGTGGTTGATCACGTGCAACTGCGCAACGTCGGGTGCAAAGCATTCCACTTGAGCGCCGCGCTGGTCCAGGCGCAGCAGGGTGATCACGCTTTCATGGATCTCTGCGCCGTCGTACACGCCACAGCCGGAAAGGATCACTGCAATCTTTTTGCTCATGGGCATTTCTCCTGATTCATGGCGTTAAATGTCTACTAATTTGTAACCTCTTGCCAATGGGAACTCACGTCGCTGCACCTAATCTTGATGTAACAAAAATAGACCGGACTAGCCCATGGACTTTGTGCCTTACGCAGTACCGTTTTTTATTGCCCTGATCGTGGTCGAGTTGCTGGCCGACCGTTGGCGTGGCGTGCGCAACTACCGAGTGGCGGATGCCATCAACAGCCTCAGCACCGGAGTGCTGTCCACCACCACAGGCTTGCTCACCAAGGGCGTGGGCCTGCTGACCTACGCGTTCGCCATCGAGCACCTGGCGCTGTTCGAATTGCCTGGCCAGAGTGCCTGGACCTGGGTGTTTGCCTTTGTGTTCTATGACTTCTGCTACTACTGGCTGCACCGCATGGGTCATGAGCGCAACATACTGTGGGCCGCGCATTCGGTGCATCACCAGAGCGAGGACTACAACCTCAGCACCGCTTTGCGCCAGACCAGCACCGGTTTCCTGCTGAGCTGGATCTTCTACTTGCCCCTGGCGGTGGTTGGTGTGCCACTGGTGGTGTTTATCAGCGTGGCGTCGCTCAACCTGCTGTATCAATTCTGGGTCCATACACGCCATGTTCCCAAGCTTGGCTGGTTCGAATGGTTTTTCGTCACACCGTCCAATCATCGGGCCCACCATGCGCAGAACGCTCTCTACATGGATCGCAACTACGGCGGGGTGTTCATTATTTGGGACCGACTGTTCGGTACCTTCCAGGAGGAAGACGATAACGAACCGGTGATTTTCGGTGTGACCACACCCTTGGCCAGCTGGAACCCGCTGTGGGCCAACCTGCAGTTTTATGCGCAACTCTGGAGTGACGCCCGGCGTACTGAGCGTTGGTGGGACAAGCTGCGTATCTGGTTCATGCGCACCGGCTGGCGCCCGGCGGACGTCAAGGCCAAGTACCCGATGGCCAAGCCGGACCTGAGTCAGTTCCGCAAATTCGAGGTGCCGCTGGATGTGCGCCAACAGGTCTACATCGCCTTGCAGTTTGCGGCCTATGTAGGGTTTGGCAGTTATCTGATGAATTTCGGTGAGGGCTTGCCCTCCACGGCGCTGGTCCTTGGCTGGGGCACGATGGCGCTGGGGTTGTTTACCCTGGGCGTGGCGCTGGAGAATCGCCCATGGGCGCTGAAGGCCGAGCTGGCGCGCCTGGCGCTGAATGTTCCCTTGGTATGGCTGGCGCCGCTGGTGGGGTTGTGGCCCGCCAGCAACCTGGGCTGGCTGGGCCTGGCGAGCTACAGCCTGCTCAGCATCATCGGCCTCTACTGTTGCAGAAGCCGGCTTACTCGGTTGGTGTCTTAGGCGTTTCGACCGAGGCTGGCTCGTTAGCCAGCCGAGCCTTGGCCTCGGCACAGGCTTGGCGGGCGATGCGGGCATTCTTGAAGCGACGGCGCAGCCACAGGCCAAAGCCCAGCACCAGCAAGGCGGCCAATACCCACAACTCGTATTTCTTGACGCTGCCGAGCATTCCTTCCAGCACTGCGCCGAAGTGATAGGCTGCCGCCCCCAGTGCCGCGGCCCAGATCGCCGCGCCAATACCGTTCAGAACCAGGTAGCGCAACGGTGGGTAGCCGGACAGGCCAATCGCCACGGGCATCACCGTGCGCAACCCGTATACGAAGCGGAAACTCAATACCCAGATATCCGGATGCTTGCGGATATGTTCCAGTGCCTTGTCGCCCATCAGTTGCCAGCGCGGCTTGCGCGCCAGCAACTTGCGGCCGTGCTTGCGCCCCATGTAGTACCAGAGCTGGTCGCCGGCGTAGCTGCCAAAAAAGGCAACGACCACCACCAGGTTGATATCCATGTAGCCACGGAACGCCAGGAAGCCTGCGAGTACAAGGATGGTCTCGCCTTCGAAGAACGTGCCGAGAAAGAGGGCAAAGTAGCCGAAGTCATGCAGAAATTGTTGAAGCATGGTCTAGGGTGCTGGCGAAATGAACGCGCAGCCTACGCCTTCACGAAGATTCATGAAAGTATCGAGATGTGTCACGAAGTGAACAATTCCTACGCAAATGACGAATGGGACTACAGGTCGTGTCGATAAGCACAACTGTCATTCATTCGTCATAATGGCCGCTTATAACTGCAACGCTCGCCCGTAAACACGGGCTCAGGAGTCTGTCGTGAGCTTTACCCCTGCCAATCGCCTGTTCCCCGCCACCCGTCTGCGTCGCAATCGTCGTGATGATTTTTCTCGTCGCCTGGTACGTGAAAATGTACTGACCACGAATGATCTGATCCTGCCGGTTTTCGTGCTCGACGGTGAAAATCGCCGGGAAGCGGTGGCGTCGATGCCGGGTGTGGAGCGTCTGACCATTGACCTGTTGCTTGAAGAGGCGGCGAAGTGGGTCGAATTGGGCATCCCGGCGCTGGCGCTGTTCCCGGTGACCCCGGCCGAACTCAAGACCCTGGACGCCGCCGAAGCCTGGAACCCCCAGGGGATTGCCCAGCGTGCCACCCGTGCCCTGCGCGAGCGTTTCCCGGAGCTGGGCGTGATCACCGACGTGGCCCTGGACCCTTTCACCACCCACGGCCAGGATGGCATTCTTGACGAAGACGGTTATGTTCAGAACGACATCACCGTCGATGCACTGGTCAAGCAGGCGTTGTCCCACGCGGCTGCGGGCGCCCAGGTGGTTGCACCGTCGGACATGATGGACGGACGCATCCAGGCGATTCGCGAAGCCCTTGAGCTGGCCGGTCACGTCAATGTGCGGATCATGGCCTACTCGGCCAAATACGCCAGCGCCTACTACGGCCCATTCCGCGATGCGGTAGGCTCGGCGCTGAACCTGGGCAAGGCCAACAAGGCCTCGTACCAGATGGACCCAGCCAATAGCCAGGAAGCCCTGCACGAAGTGGCCGCCGACCTGGCCGAAGGCGCCGATATGGTGATGGTCAAGCCGGGGATGCCTTACCTGGACATTCTTTACCGGGTCAAAGAGGAATTCAAAGTGCCGACCTTTGTCTATCAGGTCAGCGGTGAATACGCCATGCACATGGCGGCGATCCAGAATGGTTGGTTGAGTGAAGGGGTGATCCTCGAATCCCTGACTGCCTTTAAACGTGCCGGCGCTGATGGCATTCTGACCTACTTCGCCGCCCGCGCCGCCCAATTGCTTAGAGAGCAACAATAGCCCTCACAGGAACACTCGATGAATACCGAAGGACTCTCAGAAGTTGCCGTAAAAGACGCTCACCCGGTGGTTGAACAAGTCGCCCAGACCCCGCCGGAGCTGGAGCCTGCACCGCCTGCGGTGGTGGCCGAAGCACCTGCGCCGGCGCCAGTGCCAGTGGTCACCAACCTGGATGACAGCAGCCTGTACATCCACCGCGAGTTGTCACAACTGCAATTCAACATCCGCGTGCTCGAGCAGGCGCTGGATGAGTCCTACCCCTTGCTGGAACGGCTGAAATTCCTGCTGATTTTCTCCAGCAACCTGGACGAGTTCTTCGAGATCCGTGTTGCTGGCCTCAAGAAGCAGATCACCTTCGCCCGTGAGCAAGCCGGTGCCGACGGCCTGCAACCGCACCAGGCCCTGGCGCGTATCAGTGAGCTGGTGCACGGCCATGTGGACCGCCAGTACGCGATCCTCAACGACATCCTGCTGCCGGAGCTGGAAAAGCATCAGGTCCGCTTCATTCGTCGTCGTCACTGGACCGCCAAGATCAAGACCTGGGTGCGCCGTTACTTCCGGGACGAAATTTCGCCGATCATCACGCCTATCGGCCTCGACCCGACGCACCCGTTCCCCTTGCTGGTGAACAAGAGCCTCAACTTCATCGTCGAACTCGAAGGTATCGACGCTTTCGGCCGCGATTCGGGCCTGGCGATCATTCCAGCGCCGCGTCTGTTGCCTCGGATCATCAAGGTACCGGAAGAGGTAGGGGGCGCTGGCGACAACTATGTATTCCTGTCGTCGATGATCCACGCGCACGCCGATGACCTGTTCCAGGGCATGAAGGTCAAGGGCTGCTACCAGTTCCGCCTGACTCGTAACGCCGACCTGGCGTTGGACTCCGAAGACGTTGAAGACTTGGCCCGTGCCCTGCGCGGCGAACTGTTCTCGCGGCGCTATGGCGATGCGGTGCGCCTGGAAGTGGCGGATACCTGCCCGAAACATTTGTCGGACTATCTGCTCAAGCAGTTCAACCTGGCCGAGTCGGAGCTGTACCAGGTCAACGGCCCTGTAAACCTGACGCGCCTGTTCAGCATCACCGGCTTGGACAGTCACCCGGAGCTGCAATACAAGCCGTTCACTCCGCAGATCCCGAAACTTTTGCAAAACAGCGAGAACATCTTCAGCGTGGTGAGCAAGCAGGACATCCTGCTGCTGCACCCCTTCGAGTCGTTCACCCCGGTGGTCGACCTGCTGCGCCAGGCTGCCAAGGACCCGCACGTCCTGGCCGTGCGCCAGACCCTGTACCGCAGCGGTGCCAACTCGGAAATCGTCGATGCGTTGGTGGATGCTGCGCGTAACGGCAAGGAAGTCACTGCGGTGATCGAGTTGCGGGCGCGCTTTGACGAGGAGTCCAACCTGCAACTGGCCAGCCGCCTGCAAGCGGCCGGTGCGGTGGTGATCTACGGCGTGGTCGGCTTCAAGACCCACGCCAAGATGATGTTGATTCTGCGCCGTGAGGCCGGTGAAATTGTGCGTTACGCCCACTTGGGTACCGGCAACTACCACGCCGGCAACGCCAAGCTCTACACCGACTACAGCCTGCTGACATCCGATGACGCGCTGTGTGAAGACGTCGGCAAGTTGTTCAGCCAGTTGATCGGCATGGGCAAGACCTTGCGCATGAAGAAGCTGCTGCACGCGCCGTTCACCCTCAAGAAGGGCATGCTCGACATGATTGCCCGCGAGACCCAGTTCGCTCTCGACGGTAAACCGGCGCACATCATCGCCAAGTTCAACTCGCTGACCGATCCTAAGATCATCCGCGCGCTGTACAAGGCCAGCCAGTCCGGTGTGCGCATCGATCTGGTGGTGCGTGGCATGTGCTGCCTGCGCCCCGGCATTGTGGGCGTGTCGCATAACATCCACGTGCGCTCGATCATCGGCCGCTTCCTGGAGCACACACGCGTGTTCTACTTCCTCAACGGCGGCGAAGAGCAGATGTTCCTCTCCAGCGCCGACTGGATGGAACGCAACCTCGACAAGCGTGTGGAGACCTGCTTCCCGGTAGAAGGCAAGAAGCTGATCATGCGGGTCAAGAAGGAGCTGGAAAGCTACCTGACCGACAACACCCATAGCTGGAGCCTGCAGTCGGATGGGCGCTACGTGCGTAACACGCCGACCGGCAACCAGAACCCGCGCAGCGCGCAGGCGACGTTGCTGGAGAAGTTGGGTAGCCCGATTCTGACGGTGAACTAGCCCAGGCATACGCAATTCCATGTGGGAGCGGGCTTGCTCGCGAATGCGGTGTGTCAGTCAATGCATCTGGTGACTGATCCACTGCATTCGCGAGCAAGCCCGCTCCCACATTTGTTCTGCAGAATGCTTTTAGATTTGCTTAGCGCAGGTTCAGGCTGAACCCTACCCGCGTCAGCCATTCCGCTTCCTGGGCGAAGTCCGCCTGGGTCAGCTGGTTTTCATCCAGCCAGCCTTTGGGGAACATCACTTCCAGGCTATCGCCATCGGCGTGCAGTTTGACCTGGGGCATTTCCTGGGTGCCGCGGATGTGGTGGAACAGGATTGCAAAGCGCAGCAGCGCACACAGGCGGATCAGCTTGATGCCGTCTTTACCGAACTCGGCAAACTTGTCCTTGGGAATATTGCGACGATGGCCGCGTACCAGCAGGGCGAGCATCTGTTGGTCTTCCCGCGAGAAACCGGCCAGGTCCGAGTGTTCGATCAGGTACGCGCCGTGCTTGTGATAATGGTAGTGGGCGATGTCCAGGCCGACCTCATGCACCTTGGCTGCCCAGCCGAGTAACTCGCGCCAGACGCCGTCTTCCAGGTCCCAGTCCTCGGCCACCTGGTCGAAGGCGTGCAAGGCTTTGCGCTCGACGCGGGCGGCTTGCTCCAGGTCGACGTGGTAACGCTCCATCAGCGAGCTGAGGGTGCGCTCTCGCACGTCTTCATGATGGTGCCGGCCCAGCAGGTCGTAGAGCACACCTTCGCGCAGGGCGCCGTCACAGTGGTCCATGCGTTGCAGTTCGAGGGCGTCAAAGATGGCTTCGAGAATCGCCAGGCCCGCAGGGAAAATGGCGCGACGGTCGGGCTTGATGCCGTCGAAGTCGATTTTCTCTGCATCCCCCAGCTTGAACAGCTTGCGCTTGAGCCACGCCAGGCCTTCGGCGTTCACCTCACCGGTGCCATGGCCACCGGCCTTCAAGGCCAGGCCAATGGCACGGATGGTGCCGGACGAGCCGATGGCTTCATCCCAGGTCAGGCGGTGCAAGGCATGTTCGATGCTCATGATTTCCAGGCGCGCTGCGGTGTAGGCCTGGGCATAACGCGCCGGGGTGATCTTGCCATCCTTGAAATAACGCTGGGTGAAACTCACACACCCCATCTGCAGGCTTTCACGCAGTAGGGGTTCGAAACGCTGGCCGATAATGAACTCGGTGCTGCCACCGCCAATGTCTGCCACCAGGCGTTTGCCGGGCGTGTCGGCCAGGGTGTGGGACACGCCGAGGTAGATCAGGCGTGCCTCTTCACGGCCCGAGATGACTTCCACCGGATGCCCGAGGATTTCCTCGGCGCGATGGATGAATTCGTTGCGGTTGCGCGCTTCGCGCAAGGCGTTGGTGCCAACGATACGCACCGCGCCAGGGGGCATGCCGTTGATCAGTTGTGCGAAACGCTTGAGGCAATCGAGTCCGCGCTGCATGGATTCTTCATTGAGCTTGCGCTCGTCGTCGATCCCGGCGGCCAGTTGCACCTTCTCGCCGAGCCGCTCAAGGATGCGGATCTCGCCGTTCTGGGCCTTGGCCACGACCATATGAAAGCTGTTGGAGCCCAGGTCGATGGCGGCGATCAAGGACAGATTCTTGGCTTGGGATTGCGGCATGGTTTGGGGGTCTCGGTCGATAACCTTGCCATCGTGCCACGATCGACGGCTGGCGCCAACGCGTAGTGCCAGAGGAATTTTCCCCAATCACTCATCAGAAATTGTGAATGCCGCTTGTAGGAGGTGGTTGCGATAGCTGTGTTATTGGGTCAGGAGTCGCTGTAGTTAATAACTTGCAGTGTGCGTAATTTCTGGATGGTCAACTTAGTCCTACATGCGTATGCATATTTGTCTTGGTTTTTTGTGTTTGCTCCTACAGTAAACAATCTAAATGTGAGCCGTTTTCGCAGAGCTGTCTTACGTTGATTGAGGTATTTTTCCGGCTTAATTATTTATGTGTGGCGCCGATACTGCCGGTCGGCAATTAAGCCGTGGCGGTAATTATTTGTCGCTCAGGGCTTGTACAAGGGGGTAGTTATGCGTGTGGGGTTAAACAAGTGAACACCTCACATCGCTGACTATAGGTGCTGTTTTTACATATTCAGGAAATTAAGGTGCTCAGATGAAGAGCAAAGTGTCAGTGCCGGCGGGACTGCTTCTGGCTGCTGTAGATTTAAGCGTCGAAGCAGCCAATCTACGAGTGAAGGGTATTAATGGCCCCGCCCGTTGCAGTTTAACACTATGAGTTCGATGGCAAGCAGCCTGCGCTAGAGCTGTGTTATTTCCGATAGTTGTTGTGTCGGCAGTTTTAGTGATGAGCGATATTGGTTTTTTGCTAGCGAATCCATTTCTATGTCTATGCAGGATGTAAGATCATGAAAGTAAAGTTTGTTTTGGTGGCAGGTATGGTGCTTTCGGTGGCTAGTCTGAGTGCTCAGGCCTCAGAGTTGCGCGTAAAGGGGGCCATTGTTCCTGCCAGTTGCAGTTTTACAATGACTAATGCCGTTTTCGATTATGGTGATATCCGGCCGTCGAGCCTAAGCGAAACTCAGTATACGCGTTTGACGGCGAAGTCTACGCCGTTCGCTGTTAAATGCGAGGGAAGTGCACTTACTGCGGTTGGGCTCAAGGCAGTGGATAATCGTTCATCCAGCAAAGTGCCAGGTATCGTTAGCTCAATAGACCAGGGCTACACTGATAACTACAACTATGGATTGGGTTTGTCGTCCAAAGGACAAAAAATAGGTGGTTATGCCGTACATGTTCAAAACTCTATTGCTGATGGGCGAACCGTCCGTACAGTGACTTCCGCAGACAATGGCAATACATGGACGAACTATCGAAGTAACGCGTTGGGTCAAGGCGGCGATGTCATTGCCTGGTGGGGTGGTTCAGGAGCGCAAACACCACTTAAGGTTAATTCGGTATCGGGGAATATTCAGATTATCACCTTTATTAATAAAAAGTCCGCGCTCGATGTAAGCAGTAAAATCGAGTTGGACGGTCACGCAACCTTGGAGCTTCGTTACCTCTAGGCTCCTATTCGTACTTCCTTGATCAGATAATTCGCATCGGTGTGTGGGTGATAGCGCAGGCCTAATTGTCATCGGGTTTGATCTGATATTTATCGTTATGTTGAGAGTGCTAAAAATGAATAAGACGATGTTTGTAATGAGTGTCGCGTGCTTGGCGTCCCTTGGTTTTCATGCTCAAGCTGCTGACCTGAGTGTGAAAGGAACGATTGCCCCCGTCAGCTGCAGTTTCACGATAACCAATTCGGTTTTTGACTACGGAAGGATTGACCCGAATTCCCTGAGCCCGACGCGTTATACACAGTTGGCTAAAAAGACAACGCCTTATTCGATCAAGTGTGCCAGCAATGTCAAGACAACGGTGGCGATCAGGGCGTCGGACAATCGTGCAAGCTCTCGAATTCCCGGCATGATGCTCAGTCTTTTTGGCAGTAATTATAAAGATATTTATAACTTCGGATTGGGTGCTACGTCCCAAGGGCAAAAGATTGGTGGGTATCTGATCCACCTACGTAATTCTGTGGCGGACGGTGTAGCGGTGGGGATTGTTGGTTCCGAGAATAATGGCGGATATTGGCATACGAATAGCACCCAAGCCGTCGGCCATACCTCCAACCTTACGGCTTGGCGGGCAGGAAATGTCTACGCACCTATCAAGCTTAATACGGTGGCAGGCCAAATTGAAGTGTTGCCTGTTATCAATAAAACATCAGAGTTAAATATGAGTAATCAGATTAATCTGGACGGTCAGGCTACGTTAGAGCTGCGCTATCTATAACTAGGTTCGGAAAGGGGCCGAGCAGAGCCACGCTTTATTAAGCGGGCTTTGTGTCGGCCAATATTTCTTTCGCAAAGCCTGTGCGCACAAGTGGGTAGTGAAGTGATGGTTAAAAGATTTCTTAAATCATGCTTGTTAATAGGTTTTTTCTTGCCGGCGGTGCTGTTCGCCGACGGTATGCGTCCTGATACCACCGTCATTGTGCTACATGAGGCAGAAGGTGAAGTCAGCATTAACGTCACCAACACGGATAGCAGTCCGGCACTGCTGCACTCGGTTATTGAGGATGTCCCGGAAGATACCGAGCAACTGATTGTTGTCACCCCACCGGTCACACGTGTGGATGCAGGAGAGCGTCAGATGGTGCGGTTTCTTTCAATAGGCACCGAACCACTCAAGACCCAGCGCCTGAAGCGTGTGTCCTTCGAAGGAATTCCTCAGGCACAACCTGGTTCCGGTGCGACCATTGGTATCAGCCTTCGGCAGAACCTTCCGCTGATCCTGCATCCCAAAGGCTTGCCAAAGAACGATGCGCCTTGGGAGCTACTGACCTGGCATCTTCAGGCCAACGTCTTGAGTGTGCGCAACGACAGCCCCTACGTAGTTCGCTTGGCGGCAGACGTCCGTCTTAATCCGCAACGAGTGACGGCCAGCCTTGCTCGTACCTACGTGCTGCCTGGCGAAGTGTTGCAGGTGGCCTTGGACAAGCCTGTACCCGGTGCGACCTCGGTCACCCTTGAACCCGCGACCGTCTACGGCTTCGCTGTCGATAGCTACGATGCGCTGCTCATCACGAATGCGCAGTGACCGTTCATGAACACAACCAATGGCAGTTTCGGTGCAGTTCCCGACGACTTGAATCATGTACAAAAGCGTGAGGCGCTTTTCAGGCGAAGCGGGCTGAGCCTGTCGGTGTGCATGGCAATGATGGCGGTGGTGGTCACGGATGCTTCTGCCGCCCGTGTATCGAGCATTTCCGGGTTCGACTTGGAAACGCTGCAGGCGCGTGGTATCAGCCCTTCGGTTGCCCACTATTTTCGTCATGCGCCACGTTTCAGTGAGGGTGTGAGGGTCGTGGACCTGCACGTCAACGGTGAGCGGATAGGCTTGACGGATGCTCGGTTCGATAAAGAAGGTGAGCTATGCTTTACCCGTAGTTTGCTTGATCGTGGCAGCTTGCGGGTACCTTCCTCGGTGATCGACAAAAGTGTCCCCCCCGAGCAAGCCTGTCATGACTTCAAAGCCGAATACCCTGAGACAGTAACGACATTGCGTCCTGGCAACGAAGAGGTGTCGTTGGTGGTGCCTACGCAAGCGCTGCGAGACGTTCAGCGAGACTCCGGCAGCTATGCGCGCGGAGGCACGGCAGCGCTACTCAATTACGACGTCCAGGCAATCAACAGTCATTCCAGGGCGGATACCTATCGGTATCTTTCAGCCTCCACAGAGGTGGGCTTCAATTTTGGCGATTGGATTGCCCGCAGCCGCCAGCTTTATATTTCCAACGATCGCCGCACAACGGCCGAACACCTTTTCGCCTATGCACAACGGGATTTCTTGCCTTTGGCTTCGACCTTCCAGGTCGGTCAGATATCGAGTAATAACCCGGTGTTTGGGGGAGTACAACTGACGGGCGCGCAGATTTTTCCCGATGGTATTGAAAGTGGTGGCAGTCACAATGGCGTGGTAGTCGAGGGGCGAGCCCTGAGCCAGTCAAGGGTGGAAGTACGGCAATCCGGCGCGTTGATCTATACCACGGTCGTTCCTGAGGGGCCTTTTACACTGACCAATCTGCCCTTGCTCAACGGCACCAGTGACCTTCAGGTCACGGTGATAGAGACCCAGGGCGGGCAGCGCAGTTTTATCGTGCCGGCTGCTACGTTCCGCGCAGTGGTCCCCGTGAAGTCTGGATATACAGCTTCTTTGGGCAAGATCCGCGAGGTGGAGGGGAGAGGGGCCAAAGAGCCCCTGCTGGCCATGGCCAGTGGTACGTGGGCTGTGGGCAAGGACAGCGCGGTCAGCGCAGGGGTACAAGGTACCGATAGCTACAATGCGGTGGGGCTTGCCCTGGACAGCAGCTTTTCCCAGCGCTTTTCCCTGGGGGTGCGTAACAACTTGTCCCGGGATCATTCAACAAACGTACAAGGCGCGCGCAACAGTGTGTCTGTGAGCGTCGGCCTGCCTGCGAATGTACAGATGTCCTTGAGTGCCACTGCGCAGACACCGGGCTATCGTGACGTCATCGATACAGTGACGCCTCATGTAAACGATGTGGATGGTTCGCGATTCAAGAACCAGTACACCGTAGGATTCAGTTGGGCGGACCCTCAGTTGGGTGGCTTCTCAATCGGTTATAACCGGGGGGCCGATTTCAAGAGCCGGATTACCCAGAATATCTACGGCACGTGGAACAAGAGCTTCAGATATGCCAGCGTCGGTGTGACCGTGGACTCTCAGATTGGCCAGTCCAACAGTGCCGATGACCGGAACGATGACGGACTGGGTATTCGACTGCAGGTCAGTGTTCCCCTGGGCCGTGATCGGAGCCTCAGCGCATTCGCTCGACGTCAGGGAGAGCGCTCCAGTATCGGCACTGCCTATGATGAGCGTGTCGACGAGACGCTGAACTACCAGATACGCAGCGACAGAGACTTCGCAGGGCATCGTGAGCACACCCTGGGCGGCACGCTCAACGCGTCTTCTCGTTACGCGCAAGTGGGGCTGGGGCTGAATCGTGACTCGTCCAGCACCAGTTACTCCGGGCAATTGCAAGGGGCGGTGGTCGCCCATTCTGAAGGTTTCACATTGTCGCCGTATCGGGTTGAGGACACGTTTGGCGTGGTCTCGGTGGGCGAGGTTGCCGGTGCTCGTCTTACCACACCTCAAGGGCCGGTTTGGACCGACCCGTGGGGCAAGGCTGTGATCGCCAGTTTGCCGGCTTATCAGTCGAGCGTGTTGGAGCTGGAAGGCAAAAGCCTACCTCGCCAGATGGATATCAAGAACGGTACCAAGGTCCTGGAAGCGGGCCGTGGGTCCTTCAACAGGGTCGATTTCGAAGTAATCAACGTACGCCGGGTACTGCTGCGCGCTACGGATATACACGGCAAACCATTGCCTCAGGGCGCTGCCGTGCTGGGGCCAGAAAATGCATTGCTGACCACGGTGGTCGGGGATGGGATGATTTTTCTCAGCAACGTCGACGCGCCCCAGGCCCTTAAAGTCTCTTCCAGCACAGTGTCCTGCGCGCTGCAACTCGACCTTCCGGAGCAAACCTATAATGGCAAATTCTACGAAACCGCTTCGGCGGTCTGTCGGTGAGATGGCCCGCATGAACGAGTGGCGTATCGGGTGCCTCAAAGGCTTGGGGCTGTTGTTGAGCTGCCTTTTACTGGCAGCGCCGGCAAGTGCTGCGAACTGCCGCCTGTCCCTGAGCCAGCCCATCATCGATTACGGCCTGCTTCGCCCAGGCGAACAGCTCGAAAACCGGGGTGCTTCGCTGGGGAAGCGTATGGTACGTCTGAACGTGATCTGCGTGGAGGCTGCGGTGATTGCGCTACGTTTTCAAGGCGTGCCGGCCAATGAGACTGGCTACAGGTTTGGACGCCAGGGTTTTTTCAACCTGACGCTTCAGCATCCTCAACTCGACGGTAAACCCATCGAGTTAGCGCAATGGCACAACCCTACCGAACGGGACGCCCAGCTACGCCCAGGCCAATCTCTGGTAGTGCTGGTCGGCGGAGCTCCTGCCAGAGGCCACGCTTTTTCGGCGCAGGTGCAAGTAGACACCTGGCTATCGAGCGCAGCCACTGCTGTTGGCAATAAAACCACATACGAGGGCAATGGGCGTTTCGAGCTGGTGTCCGGTGGCTGAGTCCTCAGGCAGGTGATCCATGGCTGCCGATGAAGTTTGCCAGCTCGGCAGATTGCGGATGTGCAAACAGCACTTTCGGATCGCCCACTTCATGCACCTTTCCCTGGTGCATGAACACCAACTTATCCCCAACCTCCCGGGCAAAACGCATTTCGTGGGTCACCATGATCAGGGTCATGCCGTCTTTAGCCAGTTGGCGCACCACGCTGAGCACTTCATTGACCAGCTCAGGGTCCAGGGCCGATGTGATTTCATCGCACAGCAGCACTTTGGGTGACATGGCCAGTGCGCGGGCAATGGCGACTCGCTGTTGCTGGCCACCGGACAGTCGATCAGGGAAAGCGTCGAACTTCTCGCCCAGGCCTACCCGTTCCAGCATCTGCTTTGCCAACTGCACCGCTTTGGCCTTTGGCACTTTCTGCACCACTTGCGGCGCCAGCATCACGTTCTCGCCCACGGTCAGGTGCGGGAACAGATTGAATTGCTGGAACACCATGCCGACCTTCTGCCGCAGGCTGCGCAGGTCGGCGCGGGCCGCGTCGAGGTATTCACCATCGACTTCGATGACACCGTCGTTGATCGACTCCAGACCATTGAGGGTGCGCAGCAAGGTGGACTTGCCCGAGCCGCTGCGGCCGATGATTGCCACCACCTGGCCTTCGTCCACCGTCAGGTCGATGCCCTTGAGCACGTGGTGATCGCCGTAATACTTATGCAGGGCAGAAATTCTAAGCAGAGGCATGCAGTCTCCTTTCCAGGTAGCGCGCACTGAGGGACAAGGGGTAGCAAAGCAGGAAGTAACCGAGGGCCACCAGGCCATAGACCATGAAGGGTTCGAAGGTGGCGTTGGCGAGCATGCCGCCCGTCTTGGTCAGTTCGGTGAAGCCGATGATCGAGGTCACGGCGGTGCCTTTGACCACCTGCACCGAGAAGCCCACTGTCGGCGCGACAGCAATACGTAGCGCCTGGGGCAAGATCACGTAGCGCAGTTGTTCAAGCGGGTTGAGCGCCAGGCTGGCCGAGGCTTCCCATTGGCCGTGGGCAATTGAGTCGACGCAGCCGCGCCATATTTCAGCCAGGTAAGCGCTGGTAAACAGGGTCAACGCAATCGCCGCTGCCAGCCAGGGCGATATGTCCACGCCGAGCAGGGCAACGCCGAAAAACACCAGGAACAGCTGCATCAGCAGTGGCGTGCCCTGGAACAGTTCGATATAGGCGCGGGCAATGTTGCGTGGGAACGCTTTGCGGCTGATGCGCAGGGTCATCACCAGTAAGCCGATCAGGCCGCCGCCCACAAACGCCACTAGTGATAGCAGCAGCGTCCATTGCAGGCCGGTAAGCAGGTTGCGCACGATGTCCCAGAACGAAAAATCACTCATCGGCTGTTCCTCATGACAAACCGTCGGCCGATCCAGTTGAGCAACTGGCGAATCATCAGCGCCATGCACAGGTACACCAGGGTGGTCAGGGCATAGGTTTCAAAGGCCCGGAAATTACGCGACTGGATAAAGTTGGCGGCAAAGCTCAGCTCTTCAGTCGCGATCTGCGAACACACCGCCGAGCCGAGCATCACGATGATGATCTGGCTGCTCAGGGCTGGCCACACCTTGCCCAGGGCTGGTAGCAACACCACATGGCGGAACGCCTCGAAGCGCGTCATTGCCAGCGCCGCGGCCGCTTCCAGTTGCCCCCGTGGGATGGCCTGGATACCCGCACGTATGATCTCGGTGGAGTACGCCCCCAGGTTGATTACCATCGCCAGCACGGCGGCTTGCCATTCGGTGATTTTCAACCCCAGGGACGGCAGTCCGAAGAAAATGAAGAACAGTTGCACCAGGAACGGCGTGTTGCGGATCAACTCGACATACACACCAAAGAGCCATGCAAACGGCTGGATCTTCCACGCCCGTACCACGGCGCCGACAGTGCCCAGTGCCACGCCGAGGATGGCGCCAATGGCCGTCAGCTCAAGGGTGAACAGCGCGCCACGCAGGAGCAGGTCGGTATTGGCCAGCACCGGCACAAAGTCGAATTGATAGGCCATCGTTGAGCTCCGCGTCAGAGGTCGGCAGGCAGCGGTTCTTTGAGCCACTGCATGGCGTTTTTCTCCAGGCTACCGTCAGCCTTGGCTGCGACCAGGATCTGGTTGACCTTTTCCAACAGCGCCGGCTCGTTCTTGTTCACGCCCACGTATACCGGCGAGTCCTTGAGCTTCACCTTCAGCGCGGGTACGCGTTTGGGGTTGCGTTCGCTGATGGCCACCATGACCACGTTGCCGCTGGCGATCAGGTCGACCTGGCCGGCCAGGTAGGCGGCGATAGTGGAATTGTTGTCTTCAAAGCGCTTGATCGTGGCTTCCTTGGGCGCTACCGCTGTCAGCTCGATGTCCTCGATGGCGCCACGGGTCACGCTAATGGTCTTGCCCTTGAGGTCTTCGAGGCTGGCGATGGCGGCGTCAGGCGGCCCAAACACGGCGAGGTAGAACGGCGCGTAGGCGTTGGAAAAGTCGATGACCTTTGCGCGCTCGGGGTTCTTGCCCAGGCTGGAAATCACCAGGTCGACCTTGCCGGTGGTGAGAAACGGGATGCGGTTGGTGCTGTTCACCGGGGTCAGTTCCAGCTTGACCTTGAGTTGGTCGGCCAGCAGCTTGGCGGTGTCGATGTCCAGGCCACGGGGTTGCATGTCAGGGCCCACCGAGCCAAACGGCGGAAAGTCCTGGGGGACGGCAACCTTGAGCGTGCCACGAGCGACGATGTCATCCAGACCATTCGCCTGGGCGGGTGCCTGGCTCAGCATAAGGCTGGCAAACAGGGCAGTGAGCAGGGCGCTGTAGCGCTTGGTCATGGCAACTCTCCGGAAAAGGCGAAGGAATTTTCTGAGTTTGCCCAGTGCACAGCCCATGCCAGCACCGTTCGGATCGTCTGCAAGGCTGATGTTTATTGAGATGCACAGGTCTTACTGGTCTGAACAGTTGCCAGGGTTTTCGCACCCTTTTCGAGCGCTGACAAAAAGCTGCGAGCCCCTTTGGGGCGTGGCTTGCAGCCGGCCATAAATAGTTTTACAACGGGTCACGCAGCTATCGGGAACCTGTGCTTTTTATGAATTCCATTGCCCAAGCCGTACCGGAAGCGGCCTTGCAGGCCATCCGCAAACTCATCAAGGAGCAAGGCTTCGGGCCGGGCGATGCGTTACCGTCCCAGCGCGACCTGGCCCTGCAATTGGGGGTGAGCCGGGCGTCGTTGCGTGAGGCGCTGTCATCGCTTAGCGCCTTGGGCGTGGTCAGTGTGCAGCCGGGCAAGGGCGTGTTCGTGCAGGACGTGCAAGAAGCGCCCGGGTTTGCCTGGCCCTTCGCGGCGCAGGCTACGCCGCCGGATATCTTCCAGCTGCGCTACGCATTGGAGGGGTTTGCGGCGGGGTTGGCGGCGATGACACTGACCATCGAGGCGCTGGACAGCCTGGAGGATAATGTCGAAGCCATGCACAGAGTGCTCAAGGCGCGTGACTTCGAAGCGGCCGCTCGCCTGGACTTCGAATTTCACCAGTGCATTCTGCTGGCCAGCGGTAACCAGGCAATGGTGAGTATCCTCAGTGCCAGTGCCGAGGTGTTTTTGGAGAGTCAAAAACTACCGTTCATCCGGCCGGAGCGGGCCATGGAAACCTGGCAGGAACATCGCAGGATCCTGCGCGCCCTGGCCCGCCGCAACAGTACGACGGCGCAGAAAACCATGCAGGAACATATACGTAATGCTGCGTTGCGCACGGGCATTGCGTTCGTGACGCCCGTTACGTCGTGAGTGGGGTCATACCCACACTCATTCAACTTCATAGCAAGACTCAATCAGACGCGGCTTCCTGAACAGGGGAAGGGCGGCTATGATGGGCAACGTTTTTTTTGCTTACAATCCGGAGACATCCATGAGCAACGATCTTATCAAGCACGTCACCGACGCGACCTTTGAGGCCGAAGTACTCAAGGCTGCCGGCCCGGTGCTGGTTGACTACTGGGCTGAATGGTGCGGCCCTTGCAAAATGATCGCTCCGGTCCTGGACGACATTGCAACCACCTACGAAGGCAAGCTGACCGTTGCCAAGCTGAACATCGACGACAACCAGGAAACTCCGGCCAAGCATGGCGTACGTGGTATTCCTACGCTGATGCTGTTCAAGAACGGCAATGTTGAAGCGACTAAAGTGGGCGCGCTGTCGAAGTCCCAGCTGCAAGCTTTCCTCGACGCGAACATCTAAGCGTCGTCAAAAAAGCCCCGCAAATAGCGGGGCTTTTTCGTAAAGCAGGGCTAGACGCTCCGAAATCCAGGTGGTACATTCGGCCCCGCAGTGGTTTCTCCACTGCCCCCTGCAAGCCGTCGCCGACGCATTCCTTTTCGATTAGTACGCGATCCTGTCGCCTTCTCTGCGGCGCGGCCTCATTAAGCCAAAAGCTTAATTTCCCCCCTCCATAAATGATTACGTCATTCCTATATGAATCTGACTGAACTCAAGCAAAAGCCGATTACCGACCTGCTCCAATTGGCCGAAGAAATGGGCATAGAAAATATGGCCCGTTCGCGCAAGCAGGACGTGATTTTCTCCCTGCTCAAGAAGCACGCGAAAAGCGGCGAGGAAATCTCCGGTGATGGCGTGCTGGAGATCCTCCAGGACGGCTTCGGCTTCCTCCGCTCTGCAGACGCGTCCTATCTCGCCGGCCCAGACGATATCTACGTCTCGCCGAGCCAGATCCGTCGCTTCAACTTGCGCACTGGTGACACCATCGTTGGCAAGATCCGTCCTCCGAAGGAAGGCGAGCGTTACTTCGCCCTGCTCAAGGTCGACACGATCAACTTCGACCGCCCAGAGAACGCGAAAAACAAGATTCTCTTCGAGAACCTCACCCCGCTGTTCCCGACCGTGCGCATGAAGATGGAAGCCGGTAACGGCTCCACCGAAGACTTGACCGGTCGTGTGATCGATCTCTGCGCTCCGATCGGCAAAGGCCAGCGTGGCCTGATCGTCGCACCGCCGAAAGCCGGCAAGACCATCATGCTGCAGAACATCGCCGCGAACATTGCACGTAACAACCCTGAAGTTCATCTGATCGTGCTGTTGATCGATGAGCGTCCGGAAGAAGTGACCGAAATGCAGCGCACCGTGCGCGGCGAAGTGGTTGCCTCGACGTTCGATGAGCCGCCAACCCGCCACGTGCAGGTTGCCGAAATGGTGATCGAAAAGGCCAAGCGCCTGGTCGAGCACAAGAAAGACGTGGTGATCCTGCTCGATTCCATCACGCGTCTGGCCCGTGCCTACAACACCGTGATCCCGAGCTCCGGCAAGGTGCTGACCGGTGGTGTCGATGCCCACGCCCTGGAGAAACCAAAGCGTTTCTTCGGCGCTGCGCGGAACATCGAAGAAGGCGGCTCGCTGACCATTATCGCCACCGCGCTGGTTGAAACCGGCTCGAAGATGGACGAAGTGATCTACGAAGAGTTCAAGGGTACCGGCAACATGGAACTGCCTTTGGACCGCCGCATCGCTGAAAAGCGTGTGTTCCCGGCGATCAACATCAACCGCTCCGGCACCCGCCGCGAAGAGTTGCTGACCGCAGACGACGAACTGCAGCGTATGTGGATCCTGCGCAAGCTGCTGCACCCGATGGACGAAGTTGCGGCCATCGAGTTTCTGATCGACAAGCTGAAAACCACCAAGACCAACGACGAGTTCTTCCTGTCGATGAAACGCAAGTAATACAGCGTTTCAGGTCCAAAAAAATGGCGTCCTTAATGGGACGCCATTTTTTTTGCGTCGAGATTCTGCGATTTTTGTGGCATAAGTATCCGTTAAGTAACAAAAATTGACGCGTGACTTCGCTCATCCCTTTCGTCGCAGACTGACCACATTCTTATGACCACCCTTGCTTACCGCAGAGACATCGATGGCCTGCGTGCCATTGCTGTCCTTGCAGTCGTGTTGTTCCACTTTGGTGTCCCTGGCATTACTGGCGGTTTTGTTGGCGTTGACGTCTTCTTCGTCATCTCAGGTTTCCTGATCACGTCAATTATCTGGCGTGAGCGTCAAGCTGGACGCTTCAGCTTCATCGACTTCTGGGCTCGTCGAGCCCGGCGTATCTTGCCGGCCCTGTTTGTGATGATCGCCGCGACACTGGCAGTGGGTTGGTTTCTGTTGGCGCCCAAGGACTATGAGGAGTTAGGGCGGTCTGCGCACTATCAGGTGACCTTTACGTCGAACCTGTTGTTCTCGCGTCAGCATGGCTACTTTGATGCCTCATCCGACATCAAGCCCTTGCTGCATACCTGGTCGCTTGCAGTAGAAGAGCAGTTCTATATTTTCTTCCCATTGCTGCTGACGTTGCTTTCCAGTCGGTTGAAGTACTGGCGCCTGGCATTGTTCGCGGTACTGTTGGTGTCGTTTGGCATGAGCGTCTGGGCGGTTCAGCATGAGCCGCAGAAAGCCTTCTTCCTGTTGCATCTGCGGGCCTGGGAACTACTGGCCGGTGCAATGCTGGCGGTGCAGCCCAAGCGTGAATGGCGCGCCTCGCCGGCCTTGGCTCAAGGGGTCAGCCTGGCTTCCCTGGCATTGATCCTCATCGCTGTGCTGGGCTACGACGCGAAAACGCCGTTCCCAGGTGCGACCGCGTTGTTGCCCGTGCTGGGGGTGGTCGGGTTGATCTGGGCCAACGGCCAGCAACAGACCTGGGTCGCTCGCCTGTTGGGCACACGGATCATGGTGGGTATCGGGCTGATCTCTTATTCCTGGTACCTCTGGCACTGGCCGGTATTCGTGTACGCCAACTATGCTGCGGTGGATGGCTTGAGCGCGCTGGAATTGGCAGGGCTGATGCTGCTTTCGCTGGTGCTGGGCTATCTGTCCTGGCGCTTCGTGGAAACGCCGTTCCGGGAAAAACGTTTGCTGGCTTCGCGTAAGGCGATTCTGGCGTCAGCCATGGTCGGCATTCTGGGGCTGGGCTTCACTGGCCTTGCGATACGCGAAGCTGACGGCGTGCCTTCGCGCTTGTCCGAACAGGCGTTGCGTTTTGCCCAGGCCAAGAAGTGGAGCCCTGACCTGCTGGCGTGCATGGCCGACAAAGATACGCCCGATGAACGCTTGTTCTGCCATTTCGGCCCGAAAGGCCAATCTGTTTCAGCGCTGGTATGGGGCGACAGTCACGCCACTGCGCTGATACCCGCACTTAAAGAGGGCGCTGATCGCCACGATATCAGCCTGGTCGAAGCCAGTTTTGCCGGCTGTATTCCCCTCGATGGCCTGGAGAATATTGCCCGCTGCGCGCATTTCAATCGTCGCGTCGAGAAGGCCATGTCCGAGCAGGCTTTCAGCGATGTGGTGTTGGCCGCCCGCTGGAGCCTGTATGTGTACGGGCAAATGTCCGGTGACAAGGAGCATGCGCTCAAAGACCCCGGCACCGGCCAGTATGTGCGTGCCGTCGCCGAACAACGCTTTGCCCAGGGCTTGCGCGAGCGCATCCAGGGCTTGCGCGCTGCCGGGCACAAGGTCTGGCTGGTCAAGGAAGTGCCGCTGCAGGAAATCATCGTACCTTACCGTCTCAGCCGCCTGGCCATGATGAACCGCCCCGTGGACGGTGAAGGGCTCGCCGTGGCCGAGCATGTAAAGCGCCAGGCCTTTATCACGCACTTGTTTGATGAGTTGGCGGCGGCCGACAGCGGTGTCGCGGTGCTGGACCCTGCACCTTTGCTGTGTGGCACCGACGGTGTATGCCGGGTCGAACTCAATGGCCGAGCGCTGTATACCGACGATAACCACCTTTCAGACGTCGGCGCGCGACACATCGAAGCCTTCCTGGAGCCGTTGTTCAGTTCGTTGCAATCACGCGGATTGACGGCCAATTAAGCTGCCAGCCGCCCTCAGAGCAGGTAGGATGTACGCCTATTTTACGGGTGGCATGGTTAATGAAATTCAAGGATCTTCGGGATTTCGTGCAGCAACTTGAGCAGCGCGGAGAGTTGAAACGTATCCAGATGCCGATTTCTCCGGTGCTGGAAATGACTGAGATTTGCGACCGCACCTTGCGCAACAAGGGCCCGGCGCTGTTGTTCGAAAACCCGACCGGCTTCGATATTCCGGTGCTGGGCAACCTGTTCGGCACTCCCGAGCGCGTGGCCTTTGGCATGGGCGCCGAGTCCGTCAGCGAACTGCGCGAGATCGGCAAGCTGCTGGCTTTTCTCAAGGAGCCCGAGCCGCCCAAGGGCTTGAAGGACGCCTGGTCCAAGCTGCCGATCTTCCGCAAGATCATTGCCATGGCCCCCAAGGTGGTCAAGGACGCGGTGTGCCAGGAAGTGGTCATTGAGGGCGACGATGTCGACCTGGCCATGCTCCCGGTGCAAACCTGCTGGCCCGGCGACGTCGGCCCGCTGATCACCTGGGGCCTGACCGTCACCAAAGGCCCGAACAAGGACCGCCAGAACCTCGGTATCTACCGTCAGCAAGTCATTGGCCGTAACAAAGTGATCATGCGCTGGCTGAGCCACCGTGGCGGCGCCCTCGACTTCCGTGAGTGGTGCGAAAAGCATCCCGGCAAGCCGTTCCCGGTATCCGTGGCCCTGGGTGCCGACCCGGCGACCATCCTCGGCGCGGTCACGCCCGTACCTGACAGCCTCTCCGAGTACGCTTTCGCCGGTTTGTTGCGCGGTAATCGCACGGAGCTGGTGAAGTGCCGCGGTAATGACCTGCAAGTGCCGGCCACCGCCGAAATCATCCTTGAAGGCGTGATTCACCCAGGTGAAATGGCCGATGAAGGCCCCTACGGCGACCACACCGGTTACTACAACGAAGTCGACAGCTTCCCGGTGTTCACCGTCGAGCGCATCACCCATCGGGTCAAGCCGATCTACCACAGCACCTACACGGGTCGTCCGCCCGATGAGCCCGCCATCCTCGGCGTGGCGCTCAACGAAGTGTTCGTGCCGATCCTGCAAAAGCAATTCCCGGAAATCACCGATTTCTACCTGCCGCCCGAGGGCTGTTCGTACCGCATGGCCATCGTGACCATGAAGAAGTCGTATCCGGGGCATGCCAAGCGGGTAATGCTCGGCGTATGGTCGTTTTTGCGACAGTTCATGTACACCAAGTTCGTTATTGTCACCGACGACGACATCAATGCCCGGGACTGGAACGACGTGATCTGGGCCATCACCACGCGCATGGACCCCAAGCGCGATACGGTGATGATCGACAACACGCCTATCGACTACCTCGACTTCGCGTCGCCGGTATCGGGCCTTGGCTCAAAGATGGGCCTGGATGCCACGCACAAATGGCCGGGCGAAACCACGCGTGAGTGGGGCCGGGTGATCGTCAAGGATGAAGCTGTCACTGCGCGGGTCGATGCGATCTGGAAAGAATTGGGAATAGATTGATGCGTGTAACCCTGCAACCTTCCGGTGCTGTGCTGGAGCTGGCTCCTGGCGAGCGAATCCTCGAAGGCGCCCGTCGCCTGGGCTATGAGTGCCCTCAAGCCTGTCGCAATGGCGTGTGCCATGTCTGCGCGGCGTTGCTGGTGGAGGGCCGGGTACGCCAAGCCGGGGAAGTGCGCGATCATGGTGAGTTCTACACCTGTATCGCCGAGCCCATGGAGGATTGTGTGGTGCTGTGGGATGGCGTTCTGGCGCCGGGAGAGTTGCCGTTGCGCAAATTGTCGTGCCAATTGATCGAGTGTGTGCAAGTGGGTGGCGATGTGTGGCGCGTGCGCCTGCGCGCCCCGGCTGGCAAGGCGGTGCGTTATCACGCCGGGCAATACCTGATGATCGAGCGGGACAACGGCGAGAAGTCAGCGTTTTCCCTTGCCTCGGCGCCCCATGCCGGGCGTGAGTTGGAGTTGCATGTACTGGCACGGGAAGCCAGCGCGCGCAGCCTCATCGAACAGTTGCAGCGTAACCAGATGGCGCGCGTCGAGCTGCCGTTTGGCGACACTCACCTGGCTGAACTGCCAGACGGGCCACTGGTACTGATGGCCGCCGGCACCGGCATGGCGCAGATGAACAGTCTGATCGAGCATTGCCGCGCTTCAGGTTTCAAGCACCCGGTGCATCTGTATTGGGGCGTGCGTCTGCCGGAAGATTTCTACGAAATCGAGCATTGGGATCAATGGCTGCAATTACCCAACCTGTTCCTGCACAAAGTCGTCAGCGACCTGTGTGGTTGGGAAGGGCGCTGTGGTTTGCTGCATGAGGCAGTGTGCGAAGACATTGCCGACCTCAATAGCGTGCACGTCTACGCCAGCGGTTCGCCGGCGATGATCTACGGCACGCTGGACGCACTGGTCAACGCCGGCATGGATGCGCACCGGATGCGCGCCGACGTCTTCGCCTACGCCCCAAGGCCCTGAACTTGCGCTGAATAATGTAGGAGCAGGCAAGCCAGCTCCCACAGGGGACAGTGTCGTGTCAGAAGCGCACGCCAGTTGTCACCATTGCCGCGTTGAACCCGAGCAACACCAACTCCGCCGCCACCGGCCCGTAATGCGTGCCCACCGACGGAATGATCACCGGCGCCACACCGAATCGGTTCAACGGGATCTTGTCGCGGTACTCGCCGCGATAGCCCTGAAGCAGCCCGCCGGTCAATTTTGCATACACCGGATAGTCGGCCAGGTCATAGCGCTTGCCCGCATAGGCGTAGTACGAGCGCTGGCGGAACGAGTTGCGAAAAGTCACCCCGCCATACAGCAGGCCCGACGCCTCGTTGCGTTCCAGGCCGATCAAGTCCTGCTTGTTGTTGTGCTCGGGGTCGGGGGCGAAGTGCCGGGTGTAGACGCTGGTCTGGGCGTACCAGAAGCCTTTGTCGTCGTTGGCGGGAGGGGTTTCGCTCGCCAGCGCGGTGGTGGCTTGGGCCAGGAACAACAGCCCAGGCAATCGAAATTTTTTCATGGGGCGACCTCGATAGTCGATGTAATGAACGGCTAAGTGGGTCGTTATGTGCGCGCTAGTTTGACGGCATGGCGCCCGCCCAGGCTGAACCGGGGCTGACAGTAGCGGGATTAACCGTCCAGATCCTGACGAGTGGCGGCGTTGATTAATGCCCAGTGGCACTTTTTCGCCGTACGGTTACAGCGCTGCGTTTTATTACGGTAAAGTCGCTCACAACTGGTAACACTCAGGAGGCGTACCGCATTTCGCCATGACCGCCATTGAAACCGATCTTCTGCAATTGGCTTACCCTCCGCGCCTCGATCTTGGGCCGCAACTCACACACGAACAGTTGATGAGCTCGATGCAAGCCACCATGGCACGGCATAAGGGTGGGCCGGTGTGGCTATTTGCTTATGGTTCGCTGATCTGGCGCCCTGAATGTTCATCCACCGAGCGCGTTCGGGCACGGGTCCACGGTTATCACCGGGGCTTGTACCTGTGGTCCCATGAGCATCGGGGTACGCCGGAATTGCCGGGGTTGGTGTTCGGGCTGGACCGCGGTGGTTCCTGCAGCGGGTTCGCCTACCGTTTGCCGGAAGATCAGTTGGAGGCCTCGCTGTATGCCCTGTGGCAACGCGAGATGCCTTACCCCTCTTACCGGCCGCACTGGCTCAGCTGCCGATTGCAAGATGGCAGTACCGTGCAGGCGTTGGGGTTTGTGTTGGAGCGGCATTTGCCCAGCTATGCTGGCAACTTGCCTGATATCGTGCTTAATCATGTACTGCAAAGCGCTTGCGGGCGTTACGGCACGACTCGCGATTATGTCGAGCAGACCGTGAACGCCCTGCGTAGCCACGCCATGCCAGATAAAAACCTGGAGGCGCGGCTCAAGCGTTGTGCCAAGGGTTGCCCGGGCGATTAACGCGCCGAGCTGACACTGTTGGTGTGCCACAGCGTGGGGATCAGGAACGCGATCGCCAGTACGCACGCACCAATCAGCAGCACGAAACCACCGTCCCAGCCGAAATGGTCGACCGTGTAGCCCATGGCCGCACTTGCCGCTACCGAACCGCCCAGATAACCGAACAGACCGGTGAAGCCCGCTGCGGTGCCGGCGGCCTTCTTCGGAGCCAGTTCCAATGCCTGCAGGCCGATCAGCATCACCGGGCCGTAGATCAGGAAGCCGATGGAGAACAGCGCAATCATGTCGATCATCGGGTTGCCCGGCGGGTTGAGCCAGTAAACCAGAGTGGCCACTGTCACCAGGGCCATGAACACGATACCGGTCAGGCCGCGGTTGCCACGGAAGATCTTGTCCGACATCCAGCCGCACAGCAGCGTGCCCGGAATACCTGCCCACTCGTAGAAGAAGTACGCCCAGGACGACTTATCGACCGTGAAGTGCTTGGCTTCTTTCAAGTAGGTCGGCGCCCAGTCCAGTACGCCGTAGCGCAGCAGATAGACAAACACGTTGGCGAAGGCGATGTACCAGAGCATTTTGTTGCGCAGCACGTACTTGACGAAGATTTCCTTGGCGCTGAATTCGTCTTCGTGGCTGGCATCGTAGCCTTCCGGATAGTCGTTCTTGTACTTCTCGATAGGCGGCAGGCCCACCGATTGCGGAGTGTCCCGCATGGTGATGAAGGCAAACGCCGCCACCGCCAGGGCCACGGTGGCCGGTACATAGAACGCCGCATGCCAGTCGTTGAACCACGCCATGCCCAGCAGGAACAGCGGGCCGATCAAGCCACCGCCGACGTTATGCGCCACGTTCCAAACCGACACCACGCCGCCGCGTTCTTTCTGCGACCACCAGTGCACCATGGTCCGCCCACTTGGCGGCCAACCCATGCCTTGGGCCCAGCCGTTGATGAACAGCAAAATGAACATCATGGTCACGCTGGACGTTGCCCAAGGTGCGAAACCGAAAATGAACATCACCCCCGCCGAAACCAGCAGGCCAAAGGGCAGGAAATAGCGTGGGTTGGAGCGGTCGGACACCAGGCCCATCAGGAATTTGGACAAGCCGTAGGCAATCGCGATCGCCGACATCGCCAGGCCCAGTTCACCGCGGGTGTAACCCTCGTCGATCAGGTAGGGCATGGCCAGGGAGAAGTTTTTACGCAGCAGGTAGTAACCGGCGTAACCAAAGAAAATACCCGCGAAGATCTGCCAGCGCAGCCGTCGGTAGGTACTGTCTATTTTTTCTTCAGGCAGGGGCGCCTGGTGTGCGGCAGGACGAAAGAAAGCAAACATTCAAGAGCTCCAAATTTCTTGTTTTGACTGCGGATGCGAATGTTACAGTTTCGTTACCGAAAATAGCATCGCCTCTTATCTGCAAACACAGGAAACGAGAGCAATTGCATGTTCTTTTACGAACATGTCGCCTATAGATAAGTGATGGTCGTGGTTAGGTCCTAAGACCGCGAAGTAACTACTGTGGGAGCTGGCTGGCCTGCGATGACGGTCTTTCAGCTTCATCTGTAGCAGCTGACTCACCGCTGTCGCAGGCAAGCCAGCTCCCACATGGATTGCATTTCAGGTGTGTTATCGGGTTTGGACAACTATTTTACCCACTGCCTTGCGCTGCCCCAGATCATTGATCGCCTTTGCGGCCTGTTCCAGCGGATACACCTGTGACACCAACGGCTTCAACTTGCCCTCGCCATACCACGTGAACAACTGCTGAAAATTCGCCGCGTTATCCTGCGGCTGGCGCTGGGCAAACGAGCCCCAGAACACCCCGACCACCGCTGCGCCCTTGAGCAACGCCAGGTTCACCGGCAGTTCAGGAATACGCCCGCTGGCGAACCCCACCACCAGCAGCCGACCATTCCAGGCGATCGAACGAATGGCCTGGTCAAACAGGTCGCCACCCACCGGGTCGTAGATAACATCGGCGCCTTTGCCATCGGTCAGGCGCTTGACCTCATCCTTGAGGCTGGCTTCGCTGTAGTTGATCAACTCATCGGCGCCGGCCGCCTTGGCTACTGCGAGCTTGTCGGCGCTGCTGGCGGCGGCAATCACCCGGGCGCCCATGGCCTTGCCGATCTCCACGGCGGCCAGGCCCACGCCGCCGGACGCACCAAGCACCAGCAAGGTCTCGCCGGGTTGCAGGTTGGCGCGTTGTTTCAGCGCATGCATGGAGGTGCCGTAGGTCATGCTGAAGGCGGCGGCGGTGTTGAAATCCATGCTCGGCGGGATCGGCAGCACGTTATAGCCGGGCACGGCGACCTGCTCGGCAAAGCTGCCCCAGCCGGTCAGCGCCATCACACGGTCACCGACTTTCAGATGGCTGACTTTCTCACCCACTTCACTGACCACGCCTGCCGCTTCGCCACCGGGTGAGAACGGAAAGGGCGGCTTGAACTGGTATTTGCCTTCGATGATCAGGGTGTCCGGGAAATTCACCCCGGCCGCGTGCACGTCCAACAGGATTTCGTTCTTCTTGATCACGGGGCTGGCGATCTCTTCCAGCACCAGGGTTTCGGCGGGGCCGAAGGCTTTGCACAGCACAGCTTTCATCGGACTATTCCTTTTGGCGTCGTGGCCGATAAGTGTAGGAGGGAACGCCCGTGGGTCAACGAGCATGCCCGCGCCTGATAAGCCCCCATAAGCTTGTGCTCAGCCTTGCTAGCGTTATGCTACCCGGCAACCGAATTCGAGGAATGAACTGTGAAAGCGTGGATCCTGTTGATGCTGGCCCTGACCTTGCCGATGGCAGCCCAGGCCGAAGAGGCCAAAGAGGGCGAGGCGCCGAAGGTCAGCTATATCAGCCTGAGCCCGCCGTTCGTGGGCAATTACGGCCTGGATGGCACGGCCAAACTCAAGGTGTACAAGGCCGATATCGCCCTGCGTGTGACCGGCACCGAAGCAGCCGCGGCGGTCAAGGCCAACGATCCGTTGATCCGCAACCAGTTGGTGGCGCTGTTTACCCAGCAGACCAGCGAGGCCATGAGTACGGTCGAAGGCAAGGAAAAGCTGCGTCAGGAAGCCCTGAAACAAACCCAGCAGGTGATGAACGATGAAACCGGCAAGCCAGTGGTAGAAGACCTGCTGTTCAACAACCTGATCATCCAGTAGGAGCGAGCTTGCTCGCGAAAAACGTCAACGATAACGCGTGCTTCCTGAATAAAAGCGGCGCCTGTGAGTTTTTCGCGAGCAAGCTCGCTCCTACAAGAAGCCAGGTCAGTTAAAGCAAATGAAGGACCACCGCCCACTGTTGCGGTGTGACCGCCATGACCGAAAGCCGGCTGCCTTTCTGCACCAGCGGCATTTCAGCCAGTGCAGTTTGCTGCTTTAGATAGCCGAGCCCCAGCACCTTGGGGAAGGTCTGCACGTGCGCGACATCGATCGCACTCCACGGGTTTTTCTCCGGGGTGGCCTTGGCGTCGAAATAGTGGCTTTCTGGTTCCAGCGCAGTGGGGTCCGGATAGGCGGCCCGAGTGATTTTGCCGATGCCGGCAATCCCTGGCTCCGGGCAACTGGAGTGGTAGAAGAAAAACTCGTCGCCCACGGCCATGGCGCGCAAAAAGTTGCGGGCCTGATAGTTGCGTACCCCGTCCCAGCGCGCTTCGCCGAGCTTTTCCAGGCCGTTGATAGAGAGTTCGTCGGGCTCGGATTTCATCAGCCAGTAGGCCATTGTTGGGCTCCTGAAAAAGGCATTGGGCAAGTTGTCGGGCAATTGCATGACAAACCGACAGTCGGTTGGCGTCAAGGTTTGCGTGTTGGTTCACGTTACCGCAGAATGCGCGCTTTTAAGCTTGACGCAGCTGCAACGGACTACTTTGGAACGTTGTTGTCATCGTGTACGAGGTGCCTGAAAGGGGGGCAATCGATGCAACGTAAGCCGGATTTACTATGGATTTTGGTTATTTTGTTTGGTCTGGGCGTCGTGACCACCGGTTATGCCCAGAGCCTGTGGTCGAACAAGACCGATGCACCGGTTGAACTGGCTCAGCAGCAGCCACAACCGTTCAAGCGTTAACTCAAGCATTCACCAAGGCGCCGCTGTTTCCAGCGGCGTTTGTGCGTCATACCACTGCGTATCAGTCACCGTCCCCGCCAACGGCACATCCCAACTCGCCTGCGCCAGGCGTTCGACTTTCTGGCATTCATGGGCCAGCCCCAGCAGCGTTGGCTTGCGCCAGCTCTGGCGGCGGGCAAGATAGGCCAGGCTGCGATCGTAGAACCCGCCGCCCATGCCCAGGCGCCCACCCACATCGTCGAACCCCACCAGCGGCAATAACACCAGGTCCAGCGCCCAGACCTGGCGCTGACGATGGGCATTGACCCGTGGTTCAAGGATGCGAAAGCGGTTGGGCAGCAACTTATCCCCAGGTCGTACACGCTGGAACACCATCTTGGTGCGCGGCCAGGCGCTGAGCACCGGCAGGTAAGTGGCTTTGCCGCGGCGCTGGGCCGCACGCAGCAGCAGGCGCGGATCGATTTCACCATCCGTGGGCAAATATAAAGAGATATGTTTGGCCCGGCGAAACAGCGGGTGCTGTGCCAGTTGCCGGTACACACCCTGAGCGGCCTGGCGCTGCTCGCTTGGCGTGAGGGCGCGGCGGGCCTTGCGCAACATGCGTCGAAGTTGCGGACGAGATAGCGGCGCAGGTTCGGTCATGATTTTCGGCTCATAAAACAATGCCAGTCCGGGGACTGGCATTGAGTTTGGGAATTCAGGCTCCCCGACAGAGCCGCTGTCGACTTAGCCCTTGAACCCGAAAGTTCAAGGTGGAAGAAGCAGTAGGCTTTAAGGCTTTCCGTCTAGCGGACATGCACACCAGCCCAACGTGCAACTTCCAGGGTAGTGCGAATCGGCTCAGGGACATCGCCGACTGGCAAACACGCCAGGGAGTGGGGCGAGTATACCTTAAACCCGCTCGGCAATCAGCCCTTGGGTGTGTCTGAATCGGTGGAAAGCGCCAGATCCACGCGATCAAGCAGGTCACGAACCTGCTCGCGCGTCGAACCACTGGCCTGTACGTCAGGGCGCTCCTGCTTATGCAGCAGGTCGTGGGTGATATTCAGCGCGGCCATCACAGCGATGCGGTCGGCGCCAATCACTTTGCCGCTGCTGCGGATTTCGCGCATCTTGCCGTCCAGGTAGCGGGCAGCGCTCACCAGGTTGCTGCGTTCTTCCTGGGGGCAGATAATCGAATATTCTTTGTCGAGGATCTGCACGGTAACGCTATTGCTTGAACTCATGAGTCTTGCTCCAGGGCCTTCAGGCGCGAAATCATCGATTCGACCTTACGCCGGGCGATTTCGTTTTTTTCAATGAGGTGAGCGCGTTCCTCGCGCCAGGTCTTTTCCTGAGCTAATAGGAGTCCGTTTTGACTCTTAAGTTGCTCGACCCGATCAATTAGCAGTTCGAGTCTGGCCATCAGCGCTTGCAGGTCGGTGTCTTCCATTGGGTTCCACTGGATTTGTCTGATGAATGGCAACTGCAGGATAAACGATCTGACGCCCTCGATAGTCTTGGTACGTCTGCCGGTGCTAGGATACAGCGCTCCATTCTAGACATTGCGCCGTCTGGCGCCTAGCTCACCATGCCCATTCAGAATTCCCCGTACGACGCTTTTTCCAAACTGCTGAGCACCAGCGGCCACCCTTGCTCGCCTGCCGAACTGCACGGCGTGCTGTTGGGCCGCAGTTGCACCGGTGTGGGCTTTGATGCCGACAACTGGCTGGCCGATGTGGCCGAGTTGCTGGAAACCGAACCCACCGAGAACGTGCGCAATGCGTTGATCGGCCTGCAAGAGATGGTCAAGGGCGAGTTGACCGGTGACGACGTCACCGTGGTCCTGCTGCTGCCGACCGATGACGCGCCGCTCACCGAGCGCGCTGCTGCCCTGGGCCAGTGGTGCCAGGGCTTCCTCCACGGTTTCGGCGTGAATGCCGGCGGCCTGGAGCTGAGCACCGACGCCAAGGAAGTGCTGCAGGACCTGGCGGCGATCTCACAGGTGCAAGATGCCCTGGAAGAGTCCGAAGATGGCGAAGGCGACTACATGGAAGTCATGGAATACCTGCGCGTCGCGCCGTTGCTGCTGTTCACCGAGACCAGGAAGTCCGCTGAGCCGGTCGCTGCCAAGCCGTCGTTGCACTAAAGAAAGGAAGCCCATCTGCCCATGATTCATATCCCCAAAGCGGAATACACCCGTCGCCGCAAGGCGCTCATGGCGCAGATGGAACCCAACAGCATCGCGATCCTGCCGGCCGCCGCCGTGGCCATCCGCAACCGCGATGTCGAGCATGTTTACCGCCAGGACAGCGATTTCCAGTATCTGAGCGGTTTCCCCGAGCCCGAAGCGGTGATCGTGCTGATGCCCGGTCGCCAACACGGCGAGTACGTGCTGTTCTGCCGCGAGCGCAATGCCGAGCGCGAATTGTGGGACGGCCTGCGTGCGGGCACCGAGGGCGCGATTCGCGACTTTGGCGCGGATGACGCCTTCCCCATTACCGATATCGACGACATCCTGCCCGGCCTGATCGAAGGTCGCGACCGTGTGTACTCGGCCATGGGCAGCAATGCCGAGTTCGACCGGCACGTGATGGAGTGGATCAACGTGATCCGTTCAAAAGCACACCTGGGCGCCCAGCCGCCGAACGAATTCGTTGCCCTGGATCATTTGCTCCACGATATGCGCCTGTATAAATCGGCGGCAGAAGTGAAGGTGATGCGCGAGGCAGCGCGAATTTCCTGTGCGGCCCATGTGCGGGCGATGCAGGCCAGCCGTGCCGGCCTGCATGAGTTCAGCCTGGAAGCCGAGCTGGATTACGAGTTTCGCAAAGGCGGCGCGAAGATGCCGGCCTATGGCTCCATCGTCGCCGCCGGGCGCAACAGCTGCATCCTGCATTACCAGCAGAATGACGCGGTGCTCAAGGACGGCGACCTGGTGCTGATCGACGCCGGGTGTGAGATCGATTGCTACGCCAGCGACATCACCCGTACCTGGCCGGTCAACGGCAAGTTTTCGCCGGAGCAGAAGGCGATCTACGAGATTGTGCTGGCCTCCCAGGAAGCCGCCTTCAAGCAGATCGCGCCGAACAAACATTGGAACCAGGCCCATGAGGCGACCGTGCAGGTCATCACCGCCGGCCTGGTGAAGCTGGGGTTGTTGCAAGGTGACGTTGACGAGTTGATCGCCAGCGAAGCCTACCGCGCCTTCTACATGCACCGTGCCGGCCACTGGCTGGGCATGGATGTGCATGATGTGGGCGAGTACAAAGTGGGCGGTGAATGGCGCGTGCTGGAAGTGGGCATGGCCTTGACCGTGGAGCCGGGCATCTATATTTCCCCGGACAACCAGAACGTGGCAAAAAAATGGCGTGGCATTGGCGTGCGCATCGAGGACGACGTGGTAGTGACCAAGCAAGGCTGTGAAATCCTGACTGGCGGCGTGCCCAAGACCGTTGCCGAGATCGAGGCGTTGATGGCGGCTGCCCGATGAGCCGGGTCAACCTGGCGATTATCGGCGGTGGCCTGGTGGGCGCCAGCCTGGCCCTGGCGTTGCAAGCGGGGGCCAAGGCGCGGGGTTGGAAGATCGTGCTGATCGAGCCCTTTGCACCGGGCGACAGTTACCAACCGAGCTACGATGCGCGCTCTTCCGCGCTGTCGTTTGGCGCGCGCCAGATTTACCAGCGGCTGGGCCTGTGGCATGCCATTTCCCGACGTGCGGAGCCGATCAAGCAGATCCATGTATCGGACCGTGGGCGCTTCTCCACCGCGCGTTTGTCCGCGATGGAGGAGGGCGTGCCAGCCCTGGGTTATGTGGTGGAAAACGCCTGGCTCGGCCAATGCCTGTGGCAAGGCTTGGACAAGGACGTGGTGAGCTGGCGCTGCCCGGCGGAAGTCACGCGCATGGAGCCTCTGCCCGATGGCTATCGCCTGACCCTCAACGATGAAACCGTGCTGGAATGCGACCTTGCGGTACTGGCCGATGGCGGCCGTTCCGGCCTGCGAGAGCAACTGGGCATTGGCGTGAAAACCCGGCCCTACAACCAGAGCGCGCTGATCGCCAACATCACCCCGAGCGAAGCGCACAATGGCGAGGCGTTCGAGCGCTTTACCGATGAAGGCCCCATGGCCTTGCTGCCGCTGCCGGACAACCGTTGCGCGCTGGTCTGGACCCGCATCGGCATGGACGCCCAGCGCTTGGCCAGCCTCGACGAGCGTAGCTTCCTGAGCGAACTGCAGGGTGTGTTCGGGTATCGCCTGGGCACCCTCAAGCAAGTGGGTGCCCGCCACCTGTACCCGTTGACCCTGGTGGAAGCCGAAGAGCAAGTGCGTTCGCACCTGGCGGTCCTCGGCAATGCCGCCCATAGCCTGCACCCGATTGCCGGGCAGGGGTTCAATCTGTCTCTGCGCGATGCCAATGCCTTGGCCGAAGCGCTGCTGGCCGGGCCTGCTGTGCCGGGTGACCTGGCGACTTTGCAAAGCTATCGCGAGCGCCAGCGCCTGGACCAGCAACTCACCGTAGGCTTCTCCGACCAGGTCACGCGCCTGTTTGGCAGTGCCCAACCGTTGGTGGCGCTGGGCCGCAATATGGGCTTGCTCGGCCTCGACCTGTTGCCACCAGCCAAACGCTGGTTCGCCCGCCAGGCCATGGGCCTGGGTACGCGTTCCGATGCGTAAGTGGCTAACCCAACGCGTGGGTAAGGCGCGGCTGTTGCGCTGGTTCCTCACCCTGTACCCGCCGTACCTCGGCGCCGGGGTGCGGGTGCAGGCACTGAGTGCCGACTTCCGGCATGCCAAGGTGCGCATGGGCCTGGGTTGGTACAACCGCAATTACGTCGGTACGCAATTTGGCGGCAGCCTGTATTCGATGGTCGATCCGTTCTACATGTTGCTGTTGATGGAAAACCTGGGCCGCGACTACATCGTGTGGGACAAGGCTGCGAGTATCGACTTCATCTCGCCGGGCAAAGGCCCGGTGTATGCCGAATTCTCCATCGACGACGCTTTGCTCGATGAAATCCGGCGCCAGACCGCAGGTGGCGAGAAATATCTGCCCCACCTCAAGGTCGAGATTCATGACGGCTCCGGCACCCTGGTGGCGCGGGTCGACAAAACCCTTTATGTGCGGCGCAAGCCGCCAGCGAGACAGGCTTGAATATGGACATGTGCGCAGATGTGCTGATTGTCGGGGCCGGAATGGTCGGAAGCGCCCTGGCGCTGGCGTTGCAGGGCAGTGGCCTGCAGGTGCTGCTGCTCGACGGCAGCCCGTTGAGCGTCAAGCCGTTTGAACCGGCTGCGGCGTTTGAACCGCGGGTGAGCGCGCTGTCGGCGGCCAGCCAGCGCATTCTTGAGCGCCTGGGCGTGTGGGACGGCATCGTAGAGCGGCGTGCCAGCCCCTATGGCGAAATGCAGGTATGGGACGGCAGCGGCACTGGGCAGATCCACTTCTCGGCGGCCAGTTTGCATGCGGAGGTGCTTGGGCATATCGTCGAGAACCGCGTGGTGCAGGATGCCTTGCTCGATCGCCTGCATGACTGCGACCTCGGCCTGCTGGCCAATGCGCGCCTGGAACAGATGCGCCGATCCGGCGATGACTGGTTGTTGACCCTGGCCGACGGCCGCAAGCTGCGCGCGCCGCTGGTGGTGGCCGCCGACGGTGCCAACTCCGCCGTACGCCGCCTGACCGGTACACCTACCCGCGAATGGGATTACCTGCACAACGCCATCGTCACCAGCGTGCGCAGCAGTCAGCCGCACCAGCGCACCGCGTGGCAACGTTTCACCGACACCGGCCCGTTGGCGTTCCTGCCGCTGGTGCGCGATGGGCAGGAAGACTGGTGCTCGATTGTCTGGTCGACCACGCCCGCGGAGTCCGAGCGCTTGATGGCGCTGGATGATGAACGCTTCTGTCGGGAACTGGAGCGTGCCTTCGAGGGGCGCTTGGGCACTGTGGTTAGTGCCGACCCGCGTGTGTGCGTACCGTTGCGCCAGCGCCATGCCAAACGTTATGTGGCCGAAGGCCTGGCGTTGATCGGCGACGCCGCCCACGTCATTCACCCGTTGGCGGGGCAGGGCGTCAACCTGGGGTTCCTCGATGCAGCCGTGCTGGCCGAAGTGCTGTTGGCGGCGACCGAGCGCGGCGAGCGCCTGGCCGATGTAAAAGTGCTGAGCCGTTACGAGCGGCGCCGAATGCCCCATAACCTGGCGCTGATGGCGGCGATGGAAGGCTTTGAGCGCTTGTTCCAGGCCGATCAACTGCCGCTGCGCTGGTTGCGCAACGCGGGTTTGAAAATCGTCGACCAGATGCCCGAAGCCAAGGCAGTGTTTGTGCGCCAGGCGCTGGGGTTGACTGGCGATCTTCCCGAACTCGCCAAACCCTGAACTGACAATACAACCCTCTGTGGGAGCCGGGCTTGCCCGCGATGAGGCCATCAGCTCCAGCGCATATTCTGGCTGTGCAACATCTGGTAACGCCTCCACCAAGCGTTACCAAATGTGAGTCCTTATCATTTGCCCTCCATTTGCAAATGAGAGACCGCACCCATGTTGGCACCCAAGCGCCTCCTGACTGCCCTGGCACTCACCCTGATCGGCAGCACCACCGTGCAGGCGGCCGACGAAGTCGTGGTCTACTCCTCGCGTATCGACGAACTGATCAAGCCCGTCTTCGACGCCTATACCAAAAAGACCGGCGTACAGGTCAAGTTCATTACCGACAAGGAAGCCCCGTTGATGCAGCGCATCAAGGCCGAGGGCGAGAACGCCACCGCCGACCTGTTGCTCACCGTTGACGCCGGTAACCTCTGGCAGGCCGAGCAGATGGGCATCCTGCAACCGTTCACCTCTCCTGTCATCGACAAGAACATTCCTCTGCAATATCGCTCCTCGGCCCACGCCTGGACCGGTTTGAGCCTGCGTGCGCGAACGATCGCCTATTCCACCGACCGGGTAAAACCGGGCGACCTGACCACCTACGAAGCCCTGGCCGACAAGCAGTGGGAAGGCCGCCTGTGCCTGCGCACGGCGAAAAAAGTCTACAACCAGTCGCTGACCGCCACGTTGATCGAGACCCATGGCGCGGCCAAGACCGAAGAAATCATCAAGGGTTGGGTGAATAACCTCTCCACCGACGTGTTCTCCGATGACATCGCCGTGCTGGAGGCGATCAACGCCGGGCAGTGCGACGTGGGTATCGTCAACACCTATTACTACGGTCGCCTGCACAAGCAGAAGCCAGACCTCGCAGTGAAGTTGTTCTGGCCGAACCAGGGCGACCGCGGCGTGCATGTGAACCTCTCTGGCATCGGCCTGACCCAGCACGCACCGCACCCGGAAGCGGCCAAGGCGCTGGTGGAGTGGATGACCACGCCTGAGGCGCAGAAGATCTTCGCCGACGTCAACCAGGAATTCCCGGCCAACCCGGCGGTACCGCCATCGGCGGAAGTGGCGACCTGGGGCAAGTTCGTGGCCGATACCTTGCCGGTGGAAGTGGCAGGCAAGCGCCAGGCCGAAGCGATTCGCCTGATGGATCGCGCTGGCTGGAACTGAAGCTGCGCCGCTTAACTGTGGGAGCTGGCTTGCCCGCGATTGCATCACTTCGGTATCACTGATACACCGAGGTGCTTGTATCGCAGGCAAGCCAGCTCCCACATTGGTTAGTGGCCGCTTCAACATCTTTATTTTTCTGAGAGCTTTTCCTTGGCCCACCCCGCCCAACGTCGCTGGTACCTACCGGTTTTCAGCGTCGCCGCCCTGGTGCTGTTGCCGCTGAGCGTGCTGCTGCTGTCCTGGCAAAGCATCGACCCGCAGATCTGGTCGCACCTCTGGGACACTCAGATGCCCCGCTTGCTGGGCAACACCTTGACCCTGGTGCTCGGTGTCGGCCTGGGCGTGACGCTGCTCGGCGTCAGCCTGGCCTGGCTGACCAGCCTGTGCGAGTTCCCCGGGCGGCGCTGGCTCGATTGGGCACTGATGTTGCCCTTTGCAATCCCTGCCTATGTGCTGGCCTTTGTGTTCGTGGGCCTGCTGGATTTCGCCGGTCCGGTGCAAACCCTGCTGCGCGAGTGGTTCGGCACCGGGTTGCGCTTGCCGCGGGTACGCTCTACCAGCGGCGTGGTCATTGTGTTGGTGCTGGTGTTCTATCCCTATGTCTACCTGCTGGCGCGCAGCGCGTTCCTGGCCCAGGGCAAAGGCTTGATGGAAGCGGCGCGGGTGCTGGGGCAATCGCCATGGCAAGCGTTCTGGCGCGTGGCATTGCCAATGGCGCGACCAGCAATTGGTGCCGGTGTGGCCTTGGCGTTGATGGAGACGCTCGCGGATTTTGGTGCGGTCTCGGTGTTCAATTTCGACACCTTTACCACTGCAATCTATAAAACCTGGTACGGCTTTTTCAGCCTGTCCAGTGCCGCGCAACTGGCCAGCCTGCTGCTGCTGGTAGTGATGCTGGTGCTGTATGGCGAGCGACGTGCGCGCGGGGCCAGCCGACCGGGCAATGAGCGCCCACGGGGCAAGGCGTTGTACCACCTGCGCGGGTTCAAAGCCGTGGCGGCCAGCGCGTGGTGCAGCCTGGTCTTCGCCTGTGCGTTCGTGATTCCGATGCTGCAACTGGTGGCGTGGTTCTGGCAGCGTGGCCGCTTCGACCTGGATGAACGTTACACCGGGCTGATCGTGCATACCCTTTACCTGGGCGGTATCGCAGCGCTGATCACCGTCAGCGTGGCGCTGATACTGGCCTTTGCCAACCGTCTGGCGCCCACCCGGGCGATTCGCTCCGGTATCAGCCTGGCCAATGTCGGCTATGCCTTGCCAGGCTCGGTGCTGGCGGTGTCGATCATGCTGGCGTTCAGTTACCTGGACCGCGAGTTGGTGGTGCCGCTCTCCGGATGGCTGGGCGGGGCGGGCAAGCCTTTGCTGCTGGGCAGCCTGTCGGCACTGGTGCTGGCGTACCTGGTGCGGTTCCTGGCGGTGGCCTACGGGCCGCTGGAAAACAGCCTGGCGCGAATCCGTCCGTCACTGCCCGAAGCGGCACGCAGCCTTGGCGTGAGCGGCCCACGACTGTTTTGCAAAGTGTATCTGCCATTATTGCTGCCGGGCACGTTGAGCGCAGCGCTGCTGGTGTTTGTGGATGTGCTCAAGGAAATGCCCGCCACCTTGCTGATGCGCCCGTTTGGTTGGGACACCCTGGCGGTCCGCATCTTTGAAATGACCAGTGAAGGCGAATGGGCGCGGGCGTCTTTGCCGGCGCTGACCCTTGTGCTGGTTGGCTTGTTGCCGGTCATCGGGCTGATTCGTCGCTCGGCTCGGCAAATCGGTTAGGTGCCAGTCCTACGGCTTGAGGCTACAATGCGCGGCATTCGGTGCGCTCCGTCTTTCGGATCGACCTGCTGTATGTGGCTGCGGGCCTTGTAGTACAAGGTGTTCGGCGCAAGTGGCAGCTCTGCGCGCCTTCGCCAAGCCCGGAAGGAGAAACCCATGGGACAGCGTACGCCTCTGTATGACCTGCATCTCGCCCTCGGCGCGAAAATGGTCGATTTTGGCGGTTGGGATATGCCTTTGCATTACGGCTCGCAAGTTGAAGAGCACCACCAGGTGCGACGTGACTGCGGGGTCTTCGATGTATCTCATATGACCGTGATCGATGTCACCGGCCCCCAGGCCAAGGAATGGCTCCAGTACCTGCTGGCCAATGATGTCGACCGACTGCATGGCTGTGGCCGTGCGTTATACAGCGCCATGCTCAACGAGCAGGGCGGGGTAGTGGACGACATGATCGTCTACCGCACCGAAACCGGTTACCGCCTGGTGGTCAACGCCGCCACCCGCGATCAGGACATGGCCTGGATGCAGGCGCAACTGGGCACCTACTCAGTGCAGCTGCATGAGCGGTCAGAGTTGGCCATGCTCGCCATCCAAGGCCCCCACGCCCGGCAGAAAATCGCCGAACTGGTGACCCAGTCCCGTGGCACCCTGATCCACCAGCTCAAGCCGTTCGAAGGCCGGGCCGACGGTGACTGGTTTATCGCCCGCACCGGCTATACCGGCGAAGACGGCCTCGAAATCGTGCTGCCGGCCGATCAGGCACCGGGCTTTTTCAACGATCTGGTGGGCGCAGGCATTTCCCCCATCGGCCTCGGTGCGCGCGACACCTTGCGCCTGGAGGCCGGCATGAACCTGTATGGCCAGGATATTCACCAGGCCGTCTCGCCCCTGGCGGCCAACATGGCCTGGAGCATCGCCTGGGAACCGGTCGAGCGTAACTTCATTGGCCGCGCTGCGCTGGAAGCAGAAAAAGCGGCCGGCGTGCAGTTCAAACTGGTGGGGCTCGTCCTCGAAGAGCGTGGCGTGCTACGTGCTCATCAGGTGGTTCGTATCGCCAATGTTGGCGAAGGAGAGATCACCAGTGGTAGTTTCTCGCCTACGCTAAGCAAATCCATTGCGCTGGCGCGTGTGCCGACGGCGACTGCCGACCGGGCCGAAGTGGAAATCCGCGGCAAGTGGTATCCGGTTCGAGTGGTCAAGCCGACCTTCGTGCGTCATGGCAAAACCCTGATCTAACCAATTCCGGCAGGCCAAAGGCCGCTGACATTTCATCTTGAGGACACAGACTATGAGCAATATCCCTGCCGACCTGCGTTTTGCCGAAAGTCACGAATGGGCCCGTCTGGAAGCTGACGGCACCGTGACCGTCGGGATCTCCGACCATGCACAGGAAGCTTTGGGTGATGTGGTGTTTGTTGAGTTGGCGGAAGTGGGTGCCAATTTTGAAGCGCAAGGCCAGGCGGGTGTGGTTGAGTCGGTGAAAGCAGCCTCGGATATCTACTCGCCGGTTGCCGGCGAAGTGATTGCTGTCAACGAAGAGCTGAGTGGCAGCCCTGAGCTGCTGAACTCTGACCCGTACGGCGCGTGGATCTTCAAGCTCAAGCCAAGCGACAAGGCCGAGCTGGACAAGCTGCTGGATGCCGCGGGCTACAAAGCCGCCATCGGCGAATAAACGCCATAGTTACAACGACACAAATCAATGTGGGAGCTGGCTTGCCTGCGATTGGATCACCCGGGTATCACCGATACACCGAGGTGCCAGCATCGCAGGCAAGCCAGCTCCCACAGTTGATTGGGGTGTGTCTGCTGGTTGTGATCAGTCTCTTTTCAATACGGCTTTAACCGCCGCTACAGCCCGCTCCACATCCGCCTCTGTCATCGCCGTGAACATCGGCAACGACACGATCAAACGCCCAACACGCTCCGCCACCGGGAACATGCCTTCCTTGAAACCCTGTGCCCGATACAGGCTCAGCAGGTGGATCGGCGGGTAGTGATAGCCGATACCCACGCCGTGGGCCTGCATCTGTTCCATGAACGTGGCGCGGGCTGGCAGGCCATCCTGGCGCACCGGCAATACCAGTTGGAACAGGTGCCAGTTGCTGTTTTCGAAGTCGGCCGGCGGCAGTTGCGCGCCGTATTTGGCTTCGAAATCGCTGCCAAAGCATTTGAAGTAGTGCCGTGCCAGGTTCTGACGATGGGCGGTGATCTTCTCGATGTGCGCAAATTGCCCCAGGCCTATGGCGGCGGCAATGTCGGTCATGTTGAACTTGCCACCCAGCACATCCACATCCAGGCCATCGAAGCCGCTGCGGGTGACGCCTTGCAGGCGGTACTTCTCTGCCAGACGGGCCTCCTCGGCATTGTTCAACACCAGGCAGCCGCCTTCGGACGACGTGATGTTCTTGTTCGCCTGGAAGCTGAAGGACACGAAGTCGCCGGTTGCGCCGATGCGTTCTCCATCCCAGATGGACCCCAGGGCCTGGGCAGCATCTTCGACGATGCGCAGGTTGTACTTGTTGGCCAGCGCGTAGAGCATCGGCATATCCAGGGGCAAGCCGGCCAGGTAGACCGGGATGATCGCCTTGGTGCGCGGAGTAATGGCAGCTTCTACCTGGGCCAGGTCGATATTGCGCGTCACCGGGTCGATGTCGGCAAAGACGGGAGTGGCGCCGACTTCGAGAATCACGTTGGCCGTGGCAACCCAGGAGATTGGGGTGGTGATGACTTCATCCCCAGGCCCGATCCCGGCGATGCGCAAGGCGATCTCCATGGTGCAGGTGCCCGAGTTGAAGGTGCGCACCGGACGGCCGCCAAAATAGTCCGACAGCTGTGCTTCGAACGCCTGCACCTTTGGTCCGCTGGTGATCCAGCCGGAACGCAGAACATCGCCGACCGCCGAAATGGTGGCTTCATCAATGGTCGGTTTGGAAAACGGCAGGAAGGGCTGTTGGCTCATGACGAAGAAGGCATCCGTTTCAGGTAGGCAATGAAAGATAGACGAGTCAGTAGGGCATGGTTGCACGCTGAGACTGAATATAGCCTGTCATCCATGAACGATTCGTCATGCAGCAGGCAAAAAAATGCCGCTTGAGAAAGCGGCATTTTTTATGAGGGCAGTTGTTACTCGGTTACAGCATTCTTCGCCAGGATGGCGTTAGCCAGTTCCATGTCCGTGGCTTGGAGGCCAGGGTTATCGGCGCGGACCTTCTGCATGGCCGCTTCCAGATACGGGCCGCGAATGCCGCCGTCGCTGGCGACGAAGCTGCCCGCGTCGTCCTGGGCGGCGACCACCAGCTTGTGGTCCTTGAACGTCAGGTAAGTCGAGCCAGTGGTGGCGCCCGACGAGATGACATTACGCCAGAAGCTATCGGCCATGGCTGAGCCGACAGGTAGGGAAAGCACAGCGAGGGTTGCGACAGCATATTTGAGACGCATGATGGGTGACTCCGGTGGGTTATCTGTACGTTTTGATTGTAGTTAACCCGATCCAGTTCCATCACTGACTAAACAGTTTCAGTACTCGATCAAACCCGAAGAATTTGTTTCTGAATCCCCTGGCGTGACCCGCAATACCTCCGTCATCGTGGTCAGGCCGGCCTTCACTTTCTCGACGCCGGCCATGCGCAGGCTGCTCATGCCCTGCGCCAGTGCCTCACGGCGCAGCGCTTGTACGTCCGCGCCCGGGGTGACCAGCGCTTGGAGTGCCGGGTCCATGAGCATGATTTCATACAGCCCGGCCCTGCCTCGATAACCGCTGTCACGGCATTGCGCACAGCCGACGGCTTCGCAGCCGTCAGCGTCCTCCTGGCCCAGCGGGCGCTTGCAATGGCTGCACAGCAGCCGCACCAGGCGCTGCGCCATCACCCCTATGAGCGTGGCTTTGATCAAATAGTGAGCAACGCCCAGTTCCTGCAGGCGGCTGATGGCGCTGGGTGCATCGTTGGTGTGCAAGGTCGAGAAAACCAGGTGCCCGGTCAGCGCGGCCTGGATAGCCATCTCTGCGGTTTCCTGGTCGCGGATTTCGCCGATCATGATGATGTCCGGGTCCTGGCGCAGCAGGGCGCGGATGCCGCTTGCGAACGTGAGGTCGATGTTGTGCTGGACCTGCATCTGGTTGAAGGCCGGCTCGACCATTTCAATCGGGTCTTCCACCGTGCACAGGTTGACCTCGCGGGTCGCCAGTTGCCTGAGGGTGGTGTAGAGGGTGCTGGTCTTGCCTGAGCCGGTGGGGCCGGTGACGAGGATGATGCCGTGGCTGCGTCGCGTCATGGCGTGCCAGCGCTGCTGGTCGGCGTTGGACAAACCCAACTGGTCAAAATCCTTGAGCAGCACCTGTGGGTCAAAAATTCGCATCACCAGTTTTTCGCCGAATGCCGTGGGCAGGGTCGAAAGCCGCAATTCCACTTCGACACCCGCAGGGTTCCGGGTCTTGACGCGGCCATCCTGGGGTTTGCGTTTTTCGGCCACGTTCATTCGCCCCAGGCTTTTCAGGCGGCTGACCACGGCCATGGTGACCTGCGGGGGAAATTGATAGACGTCATGCAGCAGCCCATCAATGCGAAAGCGCACCCGGCCCTGGTCGCGGCAGGGCTCGATATGGATATCGCTGGCTCGTTGGCCAAAGGCGTACTGCAGCAGCCAGTCGACGATGTTGACGATATGCGCGTCGTTGGCATCCGGCTCCTTGTCGCTGGCGCCGAGGCTGAGCAAGTCGAGATTGCCAGGCGTCGTCATCTTTTCATCCGCACCGCTGACGGACTTGGCTAAACGGTAAAACTCGTTGATACAGCGCTGGATATCGCTGGGGTTGGCAACCACGCGCTTGATCGTGCGTCTGAGCACCTGGGACAGCCCGGCTTCCCAGGTGGTGACATAGGGTTGGGCACTGGCGATCGTCACGCTGTGGGTATCGACGGCGACTGCAAGAATGCCGTGGCGCTGGGCAAAGGCGTGGGACATCAACGGCACCACGGCTGCCACATCAATCTTCAACGGGTCGATGCGCAGGTAAGGTTGGCCTACCTGCCGGGCCAGCCATTGGGTCAAGGTCTCCAGGCAAGGGCCCTGTGCTGCGATGCATTCCAGGGGATGCTGGCTGCCGGACGCTGGCGCTACCTTTTGCGCCGCCTGCGCCGTGATCAGCCCTTGCTCGACCAACGCCGGCAACAATTGCTGCAGTTCCAAGGGGTGATCGTGAGCGGCGACGGACATGCAGGTTTTCCTGGGGCTTGGGGGTAATCCCAGGCTAGCCAGTTGCTGAAGATCCTGCTGGCGCGTGTATTGCCGGTTTTTACTGCGCCATCGCTGCCAACGCTTGAGGCCGCTCGGAATCAGCGGACCACAGTTCCAGGGTGCAGACGCTGATCAGGTTTCGAATCTTTTCACCGATCACTTGGGCGCGGTGCCAGCTCAGGCCGGTCATCACGATATCGATGCTCAGCAGGTCGGCTTCCCGGTTCATGCTGACCTGGGTGGGCGTGAGCAATTGCAGCGCGAAGTAGTTCAGCACCCGGCACAGCACGTCCGGTTCAGCCTCGGCGACGATGCGATAGTGCGCCTGGCAGTGGCTGCTATTGGCGGCCCACGCATCGACGCGGGTGGCGGGGTAGGCGGTTTCGACGGCATGCATGCTGACTCTCCAGTTTCGACTGGAGAAATTTTTACATTCGCCTGGGGAGATTTCTTATCTAAAATAAGCCTATTTGGCGATAAATAGACCAAAACAATTCAAGATAAGCCTATTCATGGGTACTTTTATGCACAATGAGTTGGACGCCTACGACCGCCGCATCCTGGCCTTGCTGCAAGAGGATGCCTCGCTCTCCAGTGCACAGATTGCCGAACAGGTCGGCCTGTCGCAGTCGCCATGCTGGCGGCGTATTCAGCGGCTCAAGGAGGAGGGCGTGATCCGCGGCCAGGTCACCCTGCTGGACCGCAAGAAAATCGGGCTCAACACGCAGATTTTCGCCGAGGTCAAACTCAACGCCCACGGTCGCTCCAATTTTACCGAGTTCACCGAGGCGATTCGCGGGTTCCCGGAAGTGTTGGAGTGCTATGTGCTGATGGGGGCGGTGGATTTTCTGCTGCGTATCGTCACCTCGGATATCGAGGCGTACGAGCGGTTTTTCTTCGAGAAGTTGTCGATGGTGCCGGGGATTCAGGAGGTCAACTCGATTGTGGCGCTGTCGGAGATCAAGTCCACCACCAGCCTGCCAGTATTGCGCTGACAGGTAGGGCCTCATCGCGGGCAAGCCCGCTCCCACAGCAAATGTGGGAGCGGGCTTGCCCGCGATAGCGATTACAGGCGCAGAAGGGTCTTCCAGGCACGATTCTGATAAACCGCAATCGCCTGGTGCATACGCGCATCCAGCGATTCATCGGTAATCGGCTGGTTGGCCAGGTGCGCCAGCTTGTTCAGCTCGCCGTACAAACGGTCCAGCTCAGGAATGTCCACCACGTGGCGCGCATGGTGCAGCCAGGCCTGGATGCGTTCGATGCGCGGCAGTTGCTCGGCCAGGTCTTCCGGCTGTTGCTGGTAGCGCTGCAGTTGCAGGGCGACGGCGTCGTCAGCCAACAGGCGTGGCAGCCAGTTGGTAATTTGCGCAGCGCCCTGGCGGTTGCCGCGCACGTTACGCTCGGCCGTCCAGGTACGGGCCAGCAGCCAGCGCGAGAGGTTGAGTGAGAACAGGCCCCAGCGCACGTCTTGCAGCTCTTCGATGAACTGTTCCGGCGCGGCTTTGCGAATGTCTTCATCGTCGTCACCGGCCTGGACCAGCGGGCACCAGTCTTCCAGCAACGCATCCAGGGCGCTGCGCAGTTCGCTGGTGGATTGGCGTGGCGCGGCCTGGCCGAGGCTGCCGATCAGGGCGCGCAATTCACCGAGGTTCTCGACCCAGTCCTGCAGCAGGCGCCAGTGTCCATTGAAGCGGTATTGCTCGGCCAGGCGCTGGCTGCTGCCCAGCAGGTGCCACAGGATCGCGGCGAAGGCGTCGTCCAATGGCATTTCGGCGTGGATCTGTGGCGCCGGCAGGCTCAGGGAATAGCTACTGGCGTCATACAGGCGATAGCCGCGTTCGGCCTTGCTGATGTCGCACGGCATCAGGGCCAGGGTTGCGGCCAGCTCGGCGGCCAGTTCCAGCAGGGCCGCCGGTTCGCCTTCGCGCAGTTCCAGTTCCAGCTCGCAGATTTCTTCTTTCTGCTTGCCGACCACCACATGGCCCAGGTCCAGGGCGGCTTCGATCACCACCTTGGCCTTGCCACGGCCCCAGGCGATTTCGGCGCGTTCACGCACGAAGTCGGTGGTGAAGATCGGCTTGAGGGTCTTTTTGTCCAGCTCGGCCAGTTGCTCGGGCCAGCACTCGCCATCGAGTTTCTTCACGTCAAGCTTGGCTTTGGGCAGGCCCCAGTTGTATTCGTTGCGTTCCGACAAGCCGGCGACGCTTTGGCCGCGGGTCTTGAGGGTCTGGATGATGTCGTCACCGTCCTTGCGCAGGCGCAGGGCAACCTTGGCCTGGGCCAGGTCACGCTCGGGGGTGTCGAAGTACTGGTTCATCAACTCACGGCGTTCCCAGCCACTTTTGTTGCGTTTTTTCAGTAGCGGGTGCTCACGCAGCGCGGCGAGTGTTTCGCGGCTGACGCGTAGCTTGATTTCGGTTTCTTTCTGCATGGCCGGAAAATCCAGGATCGGGAGCGCAGCCGGGGAAAAGTGTGGCTGCCAAGGTCGTGCAGTGTACAGGACTGAGCCCGGCAACGTGCCGCAACGGTTTATTGTGTTGCGCAGATGCCTCTATAGTGAGGTTCATCCGGGAAGTTGGGAGACCGCGCATGCCGTTACCGTCCATGAAAGAGCAGTTCGCCGCCTTGATCGCCGCGCCGTCGGTGAGCTGCACCCAGGCGTCTCTCGACCAGAGCAACCGCCCGGTGATTGACCTGCTCGCCGCTTGGCTGGGCGACCTGGGCTTTGCCATCGATATCCAACAAGTCAGCCCCGGCAAGTTCAACCTGTTGGCCAGTTTCGGCAGCGGCCCCGGTGGCTTGGTGTTGGCGGGGCATAGCGATACCGTGCCGTATGACGCGGCGCTGTGGAACACCGACCCGCTCAAGCTGACGGAAGTCGACGGCCGCTGGGTAGGGCTGGGCAGTTGTGACATGAAGGGGTTCTTCGCACTGGTTATCGACGCGGTGTTGCCGCTGCTGGACCAACCCTTCAAGCAACCGCTGTTGATCCTTGCCACCTGTGACGAGGAAAGCTCTATGTCCGGTGCCCGTGCGCTGGCCGAGGCGGGGCGTCCATTAGGTCGTGCAGCTGTGATCGGTGAGCCGACCGGGCTCAAGCCGATCCGCCTGCACAAGGGCGTGATGATGGAACGCATCGAGATCCTCGGGCGCAGTGGCCACTCGTCGGACCCCAGCCTGGGCCATAGCGCCCTGGAAGCCATGCATGACGCCATCGGCGAACTGCGCGGCCTGCGCCTGGCCTGGCAGCGCGAGTACCGCAACGCGCAATTCAGCGTGCCGCAGCCGACGATGAACTTCGGCTGCATTCACGGCGGCGACAACCCCAACCGCATCTGCGGCCAGTGCTCCCTGGAGTTCGACCTGCGACCCCTGCCGGGCATGGACCCCGAGGTGCTGCGCGCCGCGATCCGCCAGAAGCTCGAACCCCTGGCCGAGCGGCATAAGGTCAAGATCGACTACGCGCCGTTGTTCCCCGAAGTGCCACCCTTTGAGCAGCCCGAAGACGCCGAGTTGGTGCGGGTGGCGGAGCGTTTGACCGGTCATCGTGCCGAAGCAGTAGCGTTCGGCACCGAAGCGCCTTATCTTCAGCGCCTTGGTTGCGAAACCCTGGTGCTCGGCCCTGGCGACATTGCCTGCGCCCACCAGCCTGGCGAGTACCTTGAAATGTCACGCTTGACGCCTACAGTGCGTCTATTGCGGGAACTGATCGAACACTACTGCCTGAAACCTGCATAAATTAACCCCTGCCCATTCGTACATAAGGAGAGTGAGCGTGTCGCCAAGCCTGTTCCGACGATAACCATCAGCCGCTGTGCGCTTTCACGATTGATCCTTTATTTGGCTGCTTTTTATTACAGGCCCAGGTGTTATGCCCGAATACGTCAACTGGCTTCGTCACGCTTCGCCCTACATCAACGCCCACCGCGACTGCACCTTTGTGGTCATGCTGCCCGGCGATGGTGTGGACCACCCCAACTTCGGCAATATCGTCCACGACCTGGTGCTGCTTCACAGCCTGGGTGTGCGCCTGGTGCTGGTGCACGGCTCGCGCCCGCAAATCGAAACCCGCCTTGAAGCACGCGGCCTTACCCCGGCTTACCACGAAGGCTTGCGCATCACCGATGCTGCGACGCTGGAGTGTGTGATCGACGCGGTGGGTCATTTGCGCATTGCCATCGAGGCGCGCTTGTCCATGGACATGGCGTCATCGCCGATGCAGGGCTCGCGCCTGCGTGTGGCCAGCGGCAACCTGGTCACCGCACGGCCAATCGGCGTGCTGGAAGGCGTGGACTACCACCACACCGGCGAAGTGCGCCGGGTCGACCGCAAGGGTATCAACCGCCTGTTGGATGAGCGCTCTATCGTGCTGCTGTCGCCCCTGGGGTATTCGCCCACCGGCGAGATCTTCAACCTGGCCTGCGAAGACGTCGCCACCCGCGCCGCCATCGACCTGGGCGCCGACAAGTTGCTGCTGTTCGGCGCCGATCCCGGTCTGATCGATGAGAACGGCCGCCTGGTGCGTGAATTGCGCCCACAACAAGTACCCGCGCACCTGCAACGCCTGGGCAGCAACTATCAAGCCGAACTGCTCGATGCCGCTGCCGAAGCCTGCCGGGGTGGAGTAGGGCGCAGCCATATCGTCAGCTACGCCGAAGATGGCGCCTTGCTCACCGAGCTGTTTACCCGCGACGGCGGCGGTACGCTGGTGGCCCAGGAACAATTCGAACTGGTGCGCGAAGCGGCGATTGAAGACGTCGGCGGCTTACTGGACCTGATCAGCCCGCTGGAAGAGCAGGGCATTCTGGTGCGCCGTTCGCGGGAAGTGCTGGAGCGTGAGATCGAACAGTTCAGCGTGGTCGAGCGCGAAGGCATGATCATCGCCTGCGCGGCGCTGTATCAGATCGCGGATTCGGATGCGGGGGAGTTGGCGTGCCTGGCAGTGAACCCGGAGTACCGCCACGGCGCGCGAGGCGATGTATTGCTCGAACGCATCCAGACCCGGGCACGCGCCCAAGGCTTGAAAACCCTCTTTGTACTCACCACCCGTACGGCCCACTGGTTCCGCGAACGCGGTTTTGTACCCAGCAGCGTGGACCGCCTGCCGTCGGCGCGGGCGTCGCTGTACAACTATCAGCGCAACTCCAAGATCTTTGAAAAGGCCCTGTAAAAGAGTGCGGCTCTGTGTGGGAGCTGGCTTGCCTGCGATAGTGGCGCCTCGGTTTATCTGAAGGACCGAGTTGCTGGTATCGCAGGCAAGCCAGCTCCCACCGAAGACTGTATTTATTGTGTGATGAATTTGTCGGTCACATAGGCCGAATAATCCGGCAGCACCGTCTCCACCTTCCCCTGTTCCTTCAAGAACTTCGCCGTCTCCTCAATCGCCTTCGCCGTGCCGCCCTTGAGCAGCGCAGCGGTTTGCTGTGCCTGCGCATCCGGAAACGTCGTACCGGCCAAGAGTTCCGGAATGTCATCCGCATTTGAACCTGTCAATTTGGCGATTTTCTGCACTGGCTCGGAATCCACCGTCCAGCTGTCTTTGTGGGCGGCATAGTCGGCAAAGGCATCCAGGGTAACTTTGGCGAACTTGGCCACTACCTCAGGATGTTTTTGCGCAAAATCCTTGCGCGCCACCCACACCTCAAACGTCGGCGCCCCCCATTGGCCCACCTGCGCCGCGTCTGTGAGGGTCTTGCCGCTCTTGCGGATTTCGCCCAAGGCCGGGGACCACACAAAAGCCCCATCAATATCGCCACGCTTCCAGGCGGCGGCGATTTCGGCCGGTTGCAGGTTCACCACTTTGACTTGTTTGGTGTCCAGCCCCCAGTGTTTCAGCGCGCCGAGCAGGCTGTAATGGGAGGTGGAGACGAAGGGCGTGGCGATGGTTTTACCGATCAAGTCCTGGGGGTTGTCGATGCCACTGCCGTTGCGCACCACCAGGGCTTCAGAAGCGTTGATCTGTGCCGATACGATAAACGCCACAATCGGCAGGTTGCGCGAGGCCGCCGCCGCGAGCGGGCTGGAGCCGAGGTTGCCGATTTGTACATCACCCGAAGCGATGGCCGTGACTACCTCTGGCCCGCTGTTGAAGCGGCGCCAGGCGATTTTTTCGCCGATGGCTTTTTCATACAGGCCGTCGGCCTGGGGAACCTTGCTGGGATCGATGCCGGTCTGGTAGCCCACCGTCAGGTCGGTGGCGTTGACACCAAAAGAAAGTAATAGCGATACAAAAACTGTAACAAATTGACGGGAGGATGTGCGTTTGGCCATGATGGCGTCGCCTTTTTGATCGTGAGTGACGTATACAACCGTACGGCAACACTAATCGATCTAAAAAAGCACCAGTAAATACCCTTTAGGAATTAGCTTATGGAGCGGCGCGTCTATCCTGACCGGCCAGCTTCACGGAAAGTCTTATTCCTGGATCGTATGAAAAAGAATGAAATAATTCTTTTTGGGTGTATGAAAAACTCATTACCCTGCAAGGACCAAATCAACTGCGATTAGACGAAGGTAGTAGACACACAAGGTTACGATTGACTTGGTGGTCACTATCTGGCGCTAATCGCGCATCTGTGGATCGAGGGCGTCAGACCCGAGACCAAAGAAATACAAAAATTAGAAATGAGAGGAGCGGTACATGAAGAAGTCCACCTTGGCTGTGGCTGTAACGTTGGGCGCAATCGCCCAGCAAGCAGGCGCTGCCGGTTTCATCGAAGACAGCAAGGCCACACTGGGCCTGCGTAACTTCTACATCAACACCGATAACCGCGAAGGCACGGCCAACCCGAGCCGCAACGAAGAGTGGGGCCAAGGCTTCGATCTGCGTTTCATCTCCGGTTACACCCAAGGCACCGTCGGCTTCGGTCTGGACGCTATCGGCCTGCTGGGTGTTCGCCTGGATTCCGGCGGTGGCACCAACGGCGCGACTGCCAGCTCCTACGGTGGCACGATCTTCCCGAGCAAGTCCAATGGCGAAGCCGTTGATAACTACTCCAGCCTGGGCCTGACTGCCAAGGCCAAGATCTCTCAAACCGAACTGAAGTTGGGTACCTTGCAGCCCAAGCTGCCGGTCATCGTCACCAACGATGGTCGTATGCTGCCGCAAACCTTCCAAGGTGGCCAGATCACCTCCAGCGACATCAAGGACCTGACCCTGGTCGCGGGCCAGATCGAAAAGGCCAAGGGCCGTAACTCCAGCAACAACGAAAGCCTGTCCATTTCCGGCGCCAACAGCCGCGGTGTGAACTGGCGTTCGAGCAACAAGTTCTACTACGCCGGTGGCGACTACAAGATCACCAAGGATCTGACCGCCCAGTACTACTACGGCAACCTGGAAGATTTCTACAAGCAACACTTCCTGGGCCTGACCCACAACTGGGCCATCGGTCCTGGCGTGCTGAAGTCTGACCTGCGTTACTTCAACAGCTCCGACGATGGTAACAACGGCAACCAGTCCGCTTACTTCTCGACGGGCAACTACAGCGGCGTGAACTCCGGCCGTGGCAAAGTCGACAACAACCTGTACAGCGGCCTGTTCCTGTACTCGGTGGCCGGTCACACCTTCGGTGGCGGTTACCAGGTCAGCAACGGCAGCAGCGACTTCCCTTGGCTGAACCAGGGTGACGGCTCGTCGGCTTACATCACCACCGACATGCAAATCCAGAAGTTCGCCCGTGCCGGCGAGCGTACCTGGCAAGCTCGCTACTCCTACGACTTCGCCAAAGTCGGCGTGCCTGGCCTGACCGCCGGTGTGGTTTACCTGAAAGGTGATCATATCGACACCGTCGCCAGCAACCGTACCGAGTTCACCGGCCAGTCCGAGTGGGAGCGTGACATCACTGTTGCCTACGTCGTACCGGAAGGTCCGCTGAAGAACGTCGGCGTGGCGTGGAAAAACGCTATGTGGCGCAGCGACATCGCCAACGCGCGTAACCAGGACGAAAACCGCTTGATCGTCAGCTACTCGATCCCGCTGTTGTAAGACTGTAAAACCTTGCCCGGCGCAATGCCGGGCAAGGTGTCTTGCTATTCAAGTCGGGCTCAACCCCCGCAAGCCCTTCCTGAATCCCTCTTTTTTGCAGCGTCTCAAGGCCTTCTCGAACCTTGAAGGCGATGTTGGCCTCAGGCCGTTCCCAAGTCCAATGAACTGATTTTTAATATTCTTTTATCGTCTAGATAAATCGATATTTATTCTTTTTAAATCACAAAAAATCCATGCACAGTGGGCTCCATAAGCACTCATCAGGAGCCACACCATGAGCCTAAGACTGGGCGATATCGCCCCCGACTTCGAACAGGATTCCAGCGCCGGCAAGATTCGCTTCCACGAATGGCTGGGCGACAGCTGGGGTGTGCTGTTTTCCCACCCTGCGGACTTCACGCCGGTGTGCACCACCGAGCTGGGTTTTACCGCCAAGCTCAAGGATGAATTCGCCAAGCGTGGCGTCAAGGCCATCGCCCTGTCGGTAGATCCGGTGGACTCGCACCACAAGTGGATCGAAGACATCAACGAGACCCAGAACACCGTGGTCAACTTCCCGATCCTGGCCGACGCCGACCGCAAGGTCTCGGACCTCTACGACCTGATCCACCCGAATGCCAGCGATACCCTCACCGTGCGCTCCTTGTTTGTGATCGACCCGAACAAGAAGATCCGCCTGACCATCACCTACCCGGCCAGCACCGGGCGTAATTTCCATGAAATCCTGCGGGTGATCGACTCGCTGCAGCTGACCGACAACCACAAGGTGGCAACACCGGCCAACTGGCAGGATGGGGATGAGGTGGTCATCGTGCCGTCACTCAAGGACGAGGAAGAGATCAAGAAACGCTTTCCCAAGGGCTATCGCGCGGTGAAGCCGTACCTGCGTCTTACCCCACAACCCAATCGTTAAGGCATCACGGACCATGCCTCTGTAGGAGCGAGCTTGCTCGCGAAAAACGTCAACGATAACGCGTGCTTCCTGAATGAACGCGGCGCCTGTGAGTTTTTCGCGAGCAAGCTCGCTCCTACCAAAAAGCACTGACTCACAGCAGGGGTTTTCAGGCCGTTTCCACGGCCTTTTTTTTCGCCTGGGGATTGATCAATCGCTTATGTTTTTATGGAATAAACAAATGAATAAATAAGATTTATAGATATATAAATCTGCTGCTAAGGTCTATCCCATCTTGGCGCCATCGCCGTACAGCGAACCGCCGACACTTGCTCAAGGAATCTCCTGCATGCTGGTCGTAACACTTGGAGGCAGTCCCAGCCAGCGGTCCCGCTCTGGGGTCTTGCTGGATAAAACCCGTCAGTGGCTGCAACAGCAGGGCGTGGAAGTGGTGAGTTACCAGGTACGGGACTTCCCGGCTGAAGACTTGCTGCATGCGCGCTTCGACAGCCCCAAGGTCATCGACCTGCTGCAACAAGTCGCCAATGCCGACGGCCTTGTGATTGCCACGCCGGTGTACAAGGCGTCGTTTTCCGGGGCGTTGAAGACCGTACTGGACCTGCTGCCGGAGCGTGCGTTGGCCCATAAGGTGGTGCTGCCGATGGCGACCGGCGGCAGCATCGCCCACATGCTGGCGGTGGACTACGCCCTGAAGCCGGTGCTGTCGGCCCTCAAGGCCCAGGAATTGCTCCACGGTATTTTTGCCGAAGACAGCCAGATCGCCTATGGCGAAGGCAGCGTGCAGGCGCAACTGGTGCCGGTACTCGAACAGCGTCTGCACGAAGCCCTGGAGCAGCTCTACAGCGCCATGGCGCGCCGGCCAAAACCGCTGGACCCTGACGTATTGAATGAACGTTTGTTGAGTGCTCGCTGGAGCATCTGAGCCTCACCCCGAAAAGCTGGAAACACTCACCTTACTCAGCCGACAACGGCCAAGCAGGTGCAGCCAAAACCCTAATCGCACAGTTGGAGAGAGCGCCATGCGCACTGTCATCTTGCGTCGTGGTCTGGTCGCACTCTTTGCTGCGGCTGTGTCCCTCGGCGCCATCGTTCAAGCCCAAGCCGCCGAGACCTTGCGGATCGGTTATCAGAAGTACGGCACCCTGGTGCTGCTCAAGGCCAAGGGCACCCTGGAAAAACGCCTGGCCGACCAAGGCGTGCAGGTGCAGTGGACCGAGTTTCCCGGTGGCCCGCAATTGCTCGAGGGCCTGAACGTTGGCTCCATCGACTTCGGCGTTACCGGCGAAACCCCACCGGTGTTTGCCCAGGCGGCTGGCGCCGATCTGCTCTACGTCGCCTACGAACCACCCGCGCCTACCAGCGAAGCGATCCTGGTGCCCAAGGACTCGCCGATCAAATCGGTGGCCGAGCTCAAGGGTAAAAAGGTCGTGCTCAACAAAGGCTCCAACGTGCACTACCTGCTAGTGCGTGCCCTGGAAGATGCCGGCCTCAACTACACCGACGTAAAGACCGTGTTCCTGCCCCCCGCCGATGCCCGTGCTGCGTTCGAGCGTGGCAGCGTGGACGCCTGGGTGATCTGGGACCCGTACCAGGCCGCCGCCGAGAAGCAACTACAAGCGCGCACCCTGCGAGACGGCACCGGGATTGCCGACAACCATCAGTTTTACCTGGCCACCAAACCCTACGCCGAACAGCACCCGCAAGTGATCAAGGCGTTGGTGGAAGAGGTGCGTGCGGTAGGCGAATGGTCCAAGGCCAACCCGCAGGAAGTGACTGAGCAGGTCGCCCCACTGCTCGGCCTGCCGGCAGATATCACCCTCACATCGGTGAAACGCCAGGGCTACGGCGCGCTGTTCCTGACCCCGGAAGTGGTCGCCGCCCAGCAGAAAATCGCAGACACCTTCTACCAACTCAAATTGATCCCCAAGCCCTTGAGCATCAAGGACGTGATCTGGACGCCACCCGCCGCGGTTGCCAAAGCGCCGTAATCCGACTTCATTCAGGAGACAACTCCATGAGCCTCAATATTTTCTGGTTCCTGCCCACCCACGGCGACGGTCATTACCTTGGCACCGCCGAAGGCGCCCGCGCTGTCGACCACGGTTACTTGCAACAAGTGGCCCAGGCTGCTGACCGCCTGGGTTTCGGCGGGGTGTTGATCCCTACGGGTCGCTCTTGCGAAGACTCGTGGTTGGTGGCCGCCTCGCTGATCCCCGTGACCCAGCGCTTGAAATTCCTGGTTGCCCTGCGCCCTGGGATCATCTCCCCGACCGTGGCCGCGCGTCAGGCCGCGACCCTGGATCGCCTGTCTGGTGGCCGTGCGCTGTTCAACCTGGTCACCGGTGGCGATCCGGAAGAACTGGCTGGCGACGGATTGTTCTTGAGCCATGAAGAGCGCTACCAGGCGTCGGTGGAATTCACCCGCATCTGGCGCCGTGTGCTGGAAGGCGAGACCGTGGACTACGACGGCGAGCACATCAGCGTCAAAGGCGCAAAATTGCTCTACCCACCGATTCAACAACCACGCCCGCCGCTGTATTTCGGGGGTTCCTCCGAAGCCGCCCAGGACCTTGCGGCCGAACAGGTCGAGATGGTGCTGACCTGGGGCGAGCCGCCGGCAGCCGTTGCGGAAAAGATCGCGCAGGTACGCGCCAAGGCTGCAAAACTGGGACGCACGGTGCGCTTTGGCATTCGCTTGCATGTGATCGTGCGCGAAACCAACGACGAAGCCTGGAAAGCCGCCGACAAACTGATCTCCCACCTGGACGACGAGACCATCGCCCGCGCCCAGGCGTCCTTGGCGCGCTTCGATTCGGTGGGCCAGCAACGCATGGCAGCCTTGCACGGCGGTAGCCGTGACAACCTGGAAGTCAGCCCCAACCTGTGGGCCGGCGTCGGCCTGGTACGTGGCGGCGCAGGGACGGCGCTGGTGGGCGATGGCCCAACGGTTGCGGCGCGGGTCAAGGAGTACGCGGACCTGGGTATCGATACCTTTATCTTCTCCGGTTATCCACACCTGGAAGAGTCGTATCGGGTCGCCGAGCTGTTGTTCCCGCACCTGGATATCGAACGTCCCGAGCTGCCCAAAAGCGCCGGCTACGTCAGCCCGTTTGGCGAGATGGTTGCCAACGACATCCTTCCCAAAGCTGCGTCACAGAGCTGAGGCGCCGTTATGGACTTAGAAAAAATCAGCCATCGCGTGGCGCCCTGGGTGCTGCCGATCTTATTGCTGGCGGTGTGGCAGTTGTCGGTGTCGGCGGGTTGGTTGTCGACGCGCATTCTGCCAGCGCCGAGTGCGGTGATCGAAGCCGGGGTGAACCTGGTGGTCAGCGGCGAAATCTGGACGCACCTGGCCATCAGCGGCTGGCGCGCCGGCCTGGGCTTTGTGATCGGTGGCAGCATCGGTCTGGCCCTGGGCTTTATTACCGGCTTGTCGAAGTGGGGCGAACGCTTGCTCGACAGCTCGGTGCAGATGATTCGCAACGTGCCGCACCTGGCGCTGATTCCGCTGGTGATCCTGTGGTTCGGCATTGATGAGACTGCGAAAATTTTCCTGGTGGCCCTGGGTACCTTGTTCCCGATCTACCTGAACACTTACCACGGCATTCGCAATGTCGACCCGGCATTGGTGGAGATGTCGCGCAGCTATGGCTTGTCCGGTTTCAGCCTGTTCTGGCAAGTGATTCTGCCGGGCGCGCTGCCGTCGATCCTGGTGGGGGTGCGCTTCGCCCTGGGCTTCATGTGGCTGACGCTGATCGTGGCGGAAACCATTTCGGCAAGTTCCGGCATCGGTTACCTGGCGATGAATGCCCGTGAATTCCTGCAAACCGACGTGGTGGTACTGGCCATCGTCATGTACGCCATCCTCGGCAAACTGGCCGACCTGGCAGCCCGTGGGCTGGAACGTGTGTGGCTGCGCTGGCACCCGGCGTATCAAGTCAAAGGAGGTGCAGCATGACGGCCCAACAACCTCCGCGTCTGTTGAAGGGTATCCCACTGGCGGTGCGCAAATTGCGCAAGGCCTTTGGTACCCGCGAAGTGCTCAAAGAGATCGACCTGCATATTCCTGCGGGGCAGTTCGTGGCTGTGGTCGGCCGCAGCGGTTGCGGCAAAAGTACCTTGCTGCGCCTGTTGGCGGGGCTGGACAAAGCCAGTGGCGGCGAGCTGCTGGCCGGCTCCGCGCCACTGCACGAAGCGATTGAAGATACGCGGTTGATGTTCCAGGAAGCGCGCTTGCTGCCATGGAAGAAGATCATCGATAACGTCGGCCTGGGCCTCAAGGGCGACTGGCGGCCCAAAGCGCTGGATGCGCTGGAAGCGGTTGGCCTGGCCGAGCGCGCGAATGAATGGCCGGCGGCGTTGTCCGGTGGCCAGAAACAGCGCGTGGCACTCGCACGGGCGTTGATCCATCAGCCGCGCCTGTTGCTGCTCGATGAGCCGCTGGGCGCACTGGATGCCCTGACCCGCATCGAGATGCAGCAACTGATCGAAAACCTGTGGCGCAAGCACGGTTTCACGGTGTTGCTGGTGACCCACGACGTCAGCGAAGCCGTGGCGATTGCCGACCGCGTGATTCTGATTGAAAACGGCGAAATCGGCCTCGACCTGAACATCGACCTGCCACGCCCACGGGCCCGTGGCTCACACCGCCTGGCCGCGCTGGAAGCCGAAGTGCTCAACCGCGTGCTGTCGCTACCCGGTTCCCCACCGGAACCCGAACCTGTTTCACCGCTGCCGACGCAATTGCGTTGGGCTCAATAACTCACACAGGAAAAACACCATGACTATTAAAGCCATCAACGTGCGTAACCAGTTCAAAGGCACCATCAAGGAAATCGTGGTCGGCGACGTGCTGTCGGAAATTGACGTGCAGACCGCGTCCGGCATTGTCACCTCGGTGATCACCACGCGTTCGGTCAAGGAGTTGGAGCTGGTGATCGGCAGTGAAGTGATTGCCTTTGTGAAATCCACTGAGGTGTCGATTGCCAAGTTGTGATAACCCCACTGATCGTTCCCACGCTCGCGTGGGAATGCCGCCTGGGGCGCTCCGCGTCCCGCTGTGCCAAAGGTGACGCAGAGCGTCACGGGATGTATTCCCACGCAGAGCGTGGGAACGATCAGCGCTTGGGCAGATAGGTCGGCAAATAAAGCCCCACATACGCATCAAACACCCGCATCCCTTCCTCCGCCATGCGCGGCGTAATCAGCCCATGCTGATGTACCGAGCGCGCGTACACGCGGTCGCTCAACTCCAATGCCAGGGCAAACACATCCACGTCGCTCGGTAGCGTTGGTACTTCAAAGTGGCGATTGAACACCGCCAGCATCAAGTCGCCCAATTCCAGATCATGCTGGCGATCGGCCTGGGTCACTTCGGTCAACCCATGCTGGGCCAGGATCAACTGGCGTGCCGCGGCATCGTTGCTGTAGATGCTGAGCATGCGTTGTTCAACGATGTAGGACAGGTCGCGCCAATGCTTGAGAGATTCATGCTCGATGGGCGCCTGGATGGCAGCGCGAAAGGCTGCGTGAACGTCAGCGGTCAACGCCTCAAGCAACGCCGGCACACTGGCGAAAAAGTGGTACACCGATGACGGTGGAATCTGTGCCCGTTCGGCCACGCTGTAGATCGACAAGCTCGCCACACCTTCGGCGGCCAGCAAGGTGCGGGCGGCGTCGAGGATCGCGTCGATCCGGGCCTGGCTGCGGGCGCGGGGTTTGCGAACAGTGGCGGGGCGGGTGGTCATGGATGTCTCCTACAAGGCAGCAGGCATTGTATGAGCAGGAATCTGTGTTGTCTGCCAAGCCGCTATCGCAGGCAAGCCAGCTCCCACATTTGACCGAGTTCCAACCTTGAAATGCGTTCCACTGTGGGAGCTGGCTTGCCTGCGATGAGGCCAACCCGGTTTCCCAAAATAAACCCATAAAAAAACGCCACTGACCAAAATCAGCGGCGTTCTTTTATTGCAGCAACCGCTTACACGGTATGCAGGTACCAGTTGTACTCAAGGTCGGAGATGGAGTGTTCAAACTCCTCCAGCTCACTTTCCTTACAGGCGACGAAGATATCGATGTATTTAGGATCGATGTACTTGGCCATCACCTCGCTGTCGTCCAACTCACGCAGCGCATCGCGCAGGTTGTTCGGCAGGCTCTGCTCGTTCTGCTCGTAGCTGTTGCCTTCCACTGGAGCGTTCGGCTCGATCTTGTTGGTCAGGCCGTGGTGTACGCCCGCCAATACCGAGGCCATCAGCAGGTAAGGGTTGGCATCGGCGCCAGCCACACGGTGTTCGATACGCACGGCATCGGACGAGCCGGTGGGTACGCGAATCGCCACGGTGCGGTTATCCAGGCCCCAGCACGGCGAGTTCGGCACGTAGAACTGTGCGCCGAAACGACGGTAGGAGTTGACGTTGGGGCACAGGAACGCCATTTGGGCGGGTAGGGTCTCCAGCACACCGCCGATCGCGTGACGCAATGCGGCGTTCTGCTCGGGATCCTCGCTGGCAAAGATGTTCTTGCCGTCCTTGTCCAGAATGGAAATGTGTACGTGCAGCCCGTTGCCTGCCTGGCCTGGGTAAGGCTTGGCCATGAACGTGGTGTCCATCTCATGGTCGTAGGCGATGTTCTTGATCAGGCGCTTGAGCAGTACCGCGTAGTCGCAGGCCTTGATCGGGTCGGCGACGTGGTGCAGGTTCACTTCGAACTGCGCCGGGGCACTTTCCTTGACGATGGCATCGGCCGGAATGCCTTGCTCCTTGGCACCTTCCAGAATGTCCTGGAGGCAGTCGACGTATTCGTCGAGGTCGTCGATCAGGTAGACCTGTGTCGAGTGCGGGCGTTTGCCGGAGATCGGCGAGCGGGGCGGTTGTGGGCGGCCGTTCACGTTCTCCTGATCGATCAGGTAGAACTCAAGCTCGAAGGCGGCGCAGATGGTCAGACCGAGGTCGTCAAACTTGGTAACAACTTGGCGGAGCACTTCGCGCGGATCGGCGAAGAAAGGTTCACCTTCAAGTTCGTGCATGGTCATCAGCAGTTGCGCGGTGGGGCGCTTTTGCCAGGGTTCATTGCACAGGGTGTCGGGGATTGGATAACAGATTCGGTCAGCATCACCGATGTCCAGGCCCAGGCCGGTGCTTTCCACCGTAGAGCCGTTGATATCCAGGGCAAATAAAGAGGCAGGCAGGTTAATGCCCTTCTCGTAAACCTTGTGGAGGCTGGTGCGTTCGATGCGCTTACCGCGCACCACACCATTCATATCCGCAATTAGAAGGTCTACGTACAGAACCTCAGGATGATCCTTAAGGAACGCGTTCGCTTCGTTAAGCTGAACGGCACGCGGGGGTACCGACATGATGCAACACCTTTGTTGTTAAAAATATCAATCATTGATCTTTTCTGGTTTCAGTCAACCCGAACGGCCTGCCGAAGTCAAGCGAGGCATTTTTTGCCCTAAAAAAGCGCCACGAAGCCTTTTTTGCGGGGTTTTGGGGCGATTTTTTGGGTTTGAGGGGCTTGGGACCTGCAGGCTTGAGCGGGCCGTGTAGGATTTTTTACGGGGGTGTTGTGTAAAAAAATGAACAAGGCTAAGCTCGATTCAAACCCATAACAGCAATAATACCGGGGTGCTTCATGTTTCACCTGCCGCCAATCGGCGTCTCTGCCTGCTCCAGCCAGGCTTTGTCCGCAGTTCGTTCGCCCCGCGTGAATGCCCAGGCACCGGCCAATATTCTTGACGGCCCGGCCGATCTCCTTTTTGCCATCTCCGACGCCGCTGAGCGACCCTCATCCGCCGTGCCGATCATAATTGCGCACAACTTTGGCCTGAGGAATGCAACCCATGGGCAAATGGCAGGTAAGCTCCTACCCTGAATGAAAAAACGACGCGGATGCTGCGTCAACCAACGCCTGGCCTTTAATGGATGCCAGGAAACCCAGCCCAGAGGCATTTATGAGTAACAACCTCGACCAGCTCACCGATTGGTTGAAAGACCACAAGATCACAGAAGTCGAATGCATGATTGGCGACCTCACCGGTATTACCCGGGGCAAGATCTCGCCGACCAACAAGTTCATTGCCGAAAAAGGCATGCGCCTGCCCGAGAGTGTTCTGTTGCAGACCGTGACCGGCGACTATGTCGAAGACGACATCTATTACGAATTGCTCGACCCGGCCGACATCGACATGATCTGCCGCCCCGACCAGAACGCGGTATTCCTGGTGCCCTGGGCCATCGAGCCGACCGCCCAGGTGATCCACGACACCTACGACAAGCAAGGCAACCCGATCGAGCTGTCGCCGCGCAACGTGCTCAAGAAAGTCCTCAAACTCTACTCCGACCGCGGCTGGCAGCCCATCGTGGCGCCGGAGATGGAGTTCTACCTGACCAAGCGCTGCGAAGACCCGGACTTCCCGCTGCAACCGCCGATTGGCCGCTCCGGCCGCCCGGAAACCGGTCGCCAGTCCTTCTCTATAGAAGCGGCCAACGAATTCGACCCGCTGTTCGAAGACGTCTACGACTGGTGCGAACTGCAGGAGCTGGACCTCGACACCCTGATCCACGAGGACGGCACCGCGCAGATGGAAATCAACTTCCGTCATGGCGACGCCCTGTCCCTGGCCGACCAGATCCTGGTGTTCAAGCGCACCATGCGTGAAGCCGCGCTCAAGCACGACGTGGCCGCCACCTTCATGGCCAAGCCCATGACCGGCGAGCCCGGCAGCGCGATGCACCTGCACCAGAGCATTATCGACATCGCCACCGGCAAGAACGTCTTCTCCAATGAAGACGGGACCATGAGCCAACTGTTCCTCAACCATATTGGCGGCCTGCAGAAATTCATCCCTGAATTGCTGCCTTTATTCGCCCCCAACGTGAACTCGTTCCGCCGCTTCCTGCCCGACACCTCGGCGCCGGTGAACGTGGAATGGGGCGAAGAAAACCGCACCGTCGGCCTGCGCGTACCGGATGCCGGCCCGCAGAACCGCCGCGTGGAAAACCGCCTGCCGGGCGCCGACGCCAACCCGTACCTGGCGATTGCCGCCAGCCTGTTGTGCGGCTACATCGGCATGGTCGAGGGCCATAACCCGAGCGCGCCGGTGGTGGGCCGTGGTTACGAGCGACGCAACCTGCGCCTGCCGTTGACCATCGAAGACGCCCTGGAACGTATGGAAAACAGCAAGACCATTGAGAAATATCTGGGGCAAAAATTCATCACAGGCTACGTCGCGGTCAAGCGGGCCGAGCATGAAAACTTCAAGCGCGTGATCAGTTCGTGGGAGCGGGAATTCCTGCTCTTCGCCGTCTGATGCGCCGGGCGCGCCCTTCAAACGGCGCGCCTTCACTGAAAAGTCTAGGAGATTGGTATGTCCAGCAACAACCCGCAAACCCGTGAATGGCAAGCCTTGAGCAATGATCACCACCTGGCTCCGTTCAGCGACTTCAAGCAATTGAAAGAGAAAGGCCCAAGGATCATCACCAAAGCCCACGGCGTTTACCTGTGGGACAGCGAAGGCAACAAGATCCTCGACGGTATGGCCGGCCTGTGGTGCGTGGCGATCGGTTACGGTCGCGATGAACTGGCCGATGCCGCCGCCAAGCAGATGAAAGAACTGCCGTACTACAACCTGTTCTTCCAGACCGCACACCCGCCGGTATTGGAGTTGGCCAAGGTCATTTCCGATGTCGCGCCGGCTGGCATGAACCACGTGTTCTTCACCGGCTCTGGCTCCGAAGGCAACGACACCATGTTGCGCATGGTCCGCCACTACTGGGCGATCAAGGGCCAGCCCAACAAGAAAACCATCATTGCCCGCAAGAATGGCTACCACGGCTCTACCGTGGCCGGCGCCAGCCTGGGCGGCATGACCTATATGCACGAGCAGGGCGACTTGCCGATCCCGGGCATTACTCACATCGCGCAGCCCTACTGGTTTGGCGAAGGCGGCGACATGAGCCCCGAGGAATTCGGTGTGTGGGCCGCCAACCAGTTGGAAGAGAAAATCCTGGAGCTGGGCGTGGACAACGTCGGCGCCTTTATTGCCGAGCCGATCCAGGGTGCCGGTGGCGTGATCGTGCCGCCTGCCACGTACTGGCCGCGCATCAAGGAAATCCTCGCCAAGTACGACATCCTGTTTGTCGCCGACGAAGTAATCTGCGGCTTCGGCCGTACCGGTGAGTGGTTCGGTAGCGATTTCTACGACCTCAAGCCGCACATGATGACCATCGCCAAGGGCCTGACCTCGGGCTACGTGCCCATGGGCGGCCTGATCGTGCGTGACGAAGTGGTGGCGGTGCTCAACGAAGGGGGCGATTTCAACCACGGCTTTACCTACTCCGGCCACCCGGTGGCCGCGGCCGTGGCGCTGGAAAACATCCGCATCCTGCGCGATGAAAACATCGTTAACCGTGTGCACGACGAAACGGCACCGTATTTGCAGAAACGTCTGAGGGAACTGGGCGATCATCCGCTGGTGGGTGAAGTACGCGGCGTCGGTATGCTCGGTGCGATCGAGCTGGTGCAGGACAAGGCGACGCGCAAGCGTCATGAAGGCAAAGGCGCCGGCATGATCTGCCGAACCTTCTGCTTTGAAAATGGCCTGATCATGCGCGCCGTGGGCGACACCATGATCATTTCGCCGCCACTGGTCATCAGCAAGGCTGAAATCGACGAGCTGGTCACCAAGGCCCGCCATTGCCTGGACCTGACTTTGGCTGCCTTGCAGGGCTAAGTGCTAGGCTCAGTGCGCGGTGCACTGGGCAGTTAAAAATGCAGGGGCTTTGGTTGAAAGCCGGCCCCTGAACTTGCCAGACTGTCGCCCTGTTTTGTTGCCCTTCGGTTGGGCCGTAAAACATACAACGCTTGTGGCCCAAAAAAGAAAAAATTGGAGCATCACCAAATGAAGGCATTAGGTTTGAAGAACGCTGGCAAGACCCTCCTCGCCTTGTCCCTGATGGGCGCAATGGCGGGCGCGGCCCAGGCAGACAATAAAGTGCTGCACGTTTACAACTGGTCCGACTACATTGCACCGGACACCATCGCCAACTTTGAAAAAGAGTCGGGCATCAAAGTGGTGTACGACGTTTTTGACAGCAACGAAACCCTGGAAGCCAAGTTGCTGGCAGGCAAGTCCGGCTACGACATCGTCGTGCCGTCGAACAGCTTCCTCGCCAAGCAGATCAAGGCCGGTGTCTACCAGGAGCTGGACAAGTCCAAGCTGTCCAACTACGGCAACCTGAACAAATCCCTGCTCAAAGCCGTATCGGTCAGCGACCCGGACAACAAGCACGCCTTCCCGTACATGTGGGGCTCGATGGGCATCGGCTACAACCCGGAGAAGGTCAAGGCCGCACTGGGCGTGGACAAGATCGACTCGTGGGACGTACTGATGAAGCCGGAAAACATCGCCAAGCTGAAAAGCTGCGGCGTGAGCTTCCTCGATTCGCCAACCGAAATGCTGCCGGTAGCGCTGCATTACCTGGGCCTGCCGACCGACACTACGAAGAAGGCTGATCTGAAACAGGCCGAAGACCTGTTCATGAAAATCCGTCCTTCGATCGGCTACTTCCACTCCTCCAAGTACATCTCCGACCTGGCCAACGGCAACATCTGCGTGGCTGTGGGCTACTCGGGTGACATCGAACAGGCCAAAACCCGCGCGGCTGAAGCCGGCGGCAAGGTCAAGATCGCCTATGACATTCCCAAGGAAGGTGCTGGCAGCTTCTTCGACATGGTCGCCATTCCCAAGGATGCTGAAAACGTCGAGGCTGCCTACGCATTCATGAACTACCTGCTCAAGCCAGACGTCATGGCCGCGATCACCAACAGTGTGCGTTTCCCGAACGGTAACGAGAAAGCCACTGCCCTGGTCGATAAAGACATCACCAGCGACCCGGGTATTTATCCGTCGGCCGAAGTGCAATCCAAGCTCTACGCCATTGCCGACATGCCGGCGGCAACTCAGCGTGAAATGACCCGTAGCTGGACCAAGATCAAGTCCGGTAAATAACGCACAAACCTGTAGGAGCGAGCTCGCTCGCTAAAATCCTCAACGATAACGCGGGGCCTCTGATAGCCCGCGTTGCCTGTGAGTTCTTCGCGAGCAAGCTCGCTCCTACAAACAGTGGCAGCCGTACAGAAAATAAATGACAGAAAGTTTTGCCGGATCGGTTTATCGACGGTAAGTTGCGCGCCGGTTTTGTTGCCGGGCAACAACTTCAAGGCCCCCAACTATTCAAGAGGACCTCCACTTGCCAATTTCTTTATTTCGCAAAGCCATGCTGGTGGGTGCAGGTATCACGCTGGCTGCCAGCGTACAGGCCGCACCGACGGTGCATATTTATAACTGGTCGGACTACATCGGCCCCGACACCCTGGCCAACTTCGAAAAGGCCAGCGGTATCAAGCCTGTGTATGACGTGTTTGACTCCAACGAAACCCTGGAAGGCAAGTTGCTCGCCGGGCGCACCGGCTACGACGTGGTGGTGCCGTCCAACCATTTCCTGGGCAAGCAGATCAAGGCCGGGGCATTCCAGAAGCTCGACAAGTCACTGCTGACAAACTACGCCAACCTCGACCCGGTGCTGCTCAAGCGCCTGGAAAAGAACGACCCGGGCAACCAGTACGCGGTGCCGTACCTGTGGGGCACCAATGGCATTGGCTACAACGTCGACAAGGTCAAGGAAGTGTTGGGGGTCGACAAGATCGACTCCTGGGCCGTGTTGTTCGAACCGGAAAACATGAAGAAGTTGGCCACTTGCGGCGTGTCGTTCATGGACTCGGCCGATGAAATGCTGCCCGCAGTACTCAACTACATGGGCCTGGACCCCAACAGCACCAACCCGGCCGACTACAAGAAAGCCGAGGAAAAACTGCTGAAAGTGCGGCCCTACGTGACCTACTTCCATTCCTCCAAATACATCTCGGACCTGGCCAACGGCAACATCTGCGTGGCGGCCGGTTTCTCCGGCGATGTGTTCCAGGCCAAGGCCCGTGCGGCGGAGGCGGGCAAAGGCGTGAACATCGCCTACACGATTCCCAAAGAAGGCGGCAACCTGTGGTTCGACGTGCTGGCGATTCCCAAGGATGCCAGCAACGTCAAGGAAGCCCACGCCTTCATCAACTATTTGCTGCAGCCTGAGGTGATCGCTCAGGTCAGCGATCAAGTCGGTTACGCCAACCCTAACCCAGGGGCGGACAAACTGATGGAGCAATCGATACGCACCGACGCAGCGGTTTACCCACCGCAGGCGGTTCTCGAGCGGACATTCGTCAACTTTGAGCTACCCCCGAAAGTGCAGCGTTTAATGACCCGTAGCTGGACCAAGGTCAAGACGGGCAAGTAAGGCTAAAACTATCCAAGGCTGGCCCGCATTGGGCCGGCTGCACAGTTTTTTTTGGGAGTTTCGTAAATGGCAGTTGCCTCCGGCGCCTATAAGAAAGCCCTCGAGGGCGACCAGACACCGAAAAAGGTGTTGGTCAAAATCGACCGGGTCACGAAGAAGTTCGACGAGACGATTGCCGTGGACGATGTGTCCCTGGAAATCAAGAAAGGCGAGATCTTCGCCTTGCTCGGCGGTTCGGGTTCGGGCAAATCCACCTTGCTGCGCATGCTTGCAGGTTTCGAGCGCCCAACCGAAGGTCGCATCTACCTCGACGGTGTGGACATCACCGACATGCCGCCCTACGAGCGGCCGATCAACATGATGTTCCAGTCCTACGCCTTGTTCCCGCACATGACCGTGGCGCAGAACATCGCCTTCGGCTTGCAACAGGACAAGATCCCCAAGGCTGAAGTCGACGCACGCGTGGCCGAGATGCTCAAGCTGGTGCAGATGAGCCAGTACGCCAAGCGCAAGCCGCACCAATTGTCCGGCGGCCAGCGCCAGCGTGTGGCCTTGGCCCGCTCCTTGGCCAAGCGCCCGAAGCTGCTGCTGCTCGATGAGCCGATGGGCGCACTGGACAAGAAGCTGCGCTCGCAGATGCAACTTGAGTTGGTGGAGATCATCGAGCGCGTTGGGGTGACCTGCGTGATGGTGACCCACGACCAGGAAGAAGCCATGACCATGGCCGAACGCATCGCGATCATGCACCTGGGCTGGATCGCTCAGATCGGCAGCCCCATCGATATCTACGAAACTCCCACCAGCCGCCTGGTGTGCGAGTTCATTGGCAACGTCAACATTTTCGACACCCAAGTAGTGGACGACGCTGAAGGCCACGCGGTGCTCAAGTGCCCGGACCTGGACCGCGACATCTACGTGGGCTACGGCATCGCCACCTCGGTGGAAGACAAGTCGGTGACCTACGCGATTCGCCCGGAAAAGCTGCTGGTGACCACTGAAATGCCAACCTGCGAGCACAACTGGTCCAGCGGCAAGGTGCACGACATCGCCTACCTGGGCGGCCACTCGGTGTTCTACGTGGAGCTGCCGAGCGGCAAGCTGGTGCAGTCTTTCGTCGCCAACGCCGAACGCCGTGGCCAGCGCCCAACCTGGGGTGACCAGGTGTACGTGTGGTGGGAAGACGACAGCGGCGTGGTACTTCGCTCATGAACATGAAGAAATTCAAGCGGCGCTTGGATCGCATCGTGCCCAATGGCAAGCAGGTGGTCATCGGGATTCCCTTCCTCTGGCTGTTCCTGTTTTTCGCACTGCCGTTTTTCATCGTGCTGAAAATCAGCTTTGCCGAAGCCGATGTGGCGATCCCGCCCTATACCGAGATCTATACCTACGTTGAGCAAAAGCTGGAGGTGGTGCTGAACCTGGCCAACTACAGCTTGCTGGCGGGCGACGAGTTGTACATCGCCGCCTACCTGGGCTCGCTGAAGATGGCGTTTTTCAGCACGCTGCTGTGCCTGCTGATCGGCTACCCGATGGCCTACGCCATTGCCACCGCGCGCAAAGAGATGCAGACCGTTCTGGTGCTGCTGATCATGATGCCCACCTGGACCGCGATCCTGATCCGGGTGTATGCGTGGATGGGCATCCTCAGCAACAACGGCCTGCTCAATGGCTTCCTGATGTCCATGGGCTTGATCAACGAGCCGCTGCAGATCCTCAACACCAACATCGCGGTGTACATCGGCGTGGTCTATTCGTACCTGCCGTTCATGATCCTGCCGCTGTACGCCAACCTGGTTAAGCACGACCAGAGCCTGCTGGAAGCCGCCTCCGACCTGGGGTCGAGCACCTTCAACAGCTTCTGGAAAATCACCGTGCCGCTGTCCAAGAACGGCATCATCGCCGGTTGCATGCTGGTGTTTATCCCGGTGGTGGGCGAGTTCGTGATTCCTGAACTGCTCGGCGGCCCGGAAACCTTGATGATCGGTAAGGTGTTGTGGCAAGAGTTCTTCAACAACCGTGACTGGCCGGTGGCGTCTGCCCTGGCGGTGGTGATGCTGGCGATCCTGATCGTGCCGATCATCCTGTTCAACCGCAGCCAAGCCAAAGAGCTGGAGGGCAAGATATGAAGCGCTTTCGTTTCTCCAGCTTCATGCTGGTCGCAGGTTTGTTGTTCATCTACCTGCCGATGTTGATCCTGGTGATCTACTCGTTCAACGAATCCAAGCTGGTGACAGTGTGGGGCGGTTGGTCGATCAAGTGGTACGTGGGCCTGTTGGACAACACCCAGTTGATGGGCTCGGTGGCCCGCTCCCTGGAAATCGCCTGCTACACGGCGGTGGCGGCGGTGGCGTTGGGTACCCTGGCCGCCTTCGTGCTGACGCGCATCAGCCAGTTCAAGGGCCGCACGCTGTTCGGCGGCCTGGTCACGGCGCCGTTGGTGATGCCGGAAGTGATCACCGGCCTGTCGCTGTTGCTGCTGTTCGTGGCCATGGCGCAGATGATCGGCTGGCCCCAGGAGCGTGGCATCGTCACCATCTGGATCGCCCACACCACCTTCTGTGCGGCGTATGTGGCGGTGGTGGTGTCGGCGCGCTTGCGTGAGCTGGACCTGTCGATCGAAGAAGCGGCGATGGACCTGGGCGCGCGGCCGTGGAAGGTGTTCTTCCTGATCACCATCCCAATGATCGCGCCATCGCTGGCAGCGGGCGGCATGATGTCGTTCGCGCTATCGCTGGACGACCTGGTACTGGCCAGCTTCGTGTCGGGCCCTGGTTCCACCACCTTGCCGATGGAAGTGTTCTCGGCGGTGCGTCTGGGGGTTAAACCCGAGATCAACGCCGTGGCGAGCCTGATTCTGTTGGCGGTGTCGCTGGTGACCTTCCTGGTGTGGTTCTTCAGCCGTCGGGCCGAAGAGCATCGCAAGAAGGCTATTCAGCAAGCGATTGAAGAAGCCGCAGCGGATGGCTGGCAGCAGCCGGACAAGCGCCGGGCGCCAGCGCCGGTCTAACTGCCGACGCGATCCACTGTAGGAGCGAGCTTGCTCGCGAAGAACGTTAACGATGACGCTGGGTACCTGACACCCAGCGGCGCTCTCAGGTTTTTCGCGAGCAAGCTCGCTCCTACAGTGGGGTTTAGCTATGCAGCCCACGGCGACGTGCGGATCACCTGCACAAAATTCATCGGCTTGAACCCCGGCTCCTGGTCCACCAGCACGTCGGTCTTAACATTGCCAAACGTGGTCTGCGGGCGATGGCGCAAGCCGTCGGCGAACGCGCAGATAATGCACTCCTTAAACCCCTCACCCCGTGGATGCGCGTGCACCACCGCTTCGCGCTGCGCGCTGCTGAACGCGGCGTAGTCGATGCCCAGCACGTCCATCTCCACACCGGCGGTCACCAGCGCTACGGTGGGGCGCAGGTGTTGCGGCACACCCGGCGTGGTGTGCAGGGCGATGGACAGCCACACTTGTTCGATATCGTCATCGCTCAACCCATAGGGCTTGAGAAATGCGGCGGCGGCGTTGGCGCCGTCCACTTCAAAACGCTCGTCGTCACTGCGGTGGCCTTCCACCAGGCCCAGGTCATGGAACATCGCGCCGACGTAGAGCAACTCCGGGTTGTAGGCCAATTGCTTGCGCTCACCGCTCAAGGCGCCGAACAGGAAGACGCGGCGCGAATGGTGGTAGAGCAGGTCCGATTCGACGTCGCGGATGTATTCGGTGGTGGCCCTGGCCAAGGCGCTATCAGGGATCTGAATACCGGCTATGGTGATGTTCATGGTGGATCTCCTCTGGAAAGACTTCAGTCTGGTCCCATGACCCTGAAGCGGCTATTGCGACAGGGAGGCGATCCCGGCCAATGTGCCGCCACATCGTGCCAAGCATATAGGCGATCCCCTGTGGGAGCTGGCTTGCCTGCGATAGCATCACCTCGGTGTACCTGAGGTACCGAGCCGTCTGCATCGCAGGCAAGCCAGCTCCCACAAGGGGGTCGCGTTTATCCAGTTGGAAAAAGGTGTTTGTGACCATGGGCAAAACCGTCGCCATCCTGATCTTCCCCGGTGTCCAGTCGCTGGACGTGAGCGGGCCGATGGATGTGTTCTGCGAGGCCAACCGCTTCCTGGCGCCCGAGGATCACTATCGGCTGGAAGTACTCGGCTTTGGCCACGGCGCCATGGCGGCCTCCAACGGTTTGTCACTGCAGGCGCACAAGCACTACAGCGAAGCCCGGCAACCCTATGACCTGTTGCTGGTCGCCGGTGGCCCGCAGTTACCCTTCGAGGATTTCGGCTTCGAGTTTGACGCTTGGCTGCGCGCGGCCGCCGCGAAGGCGCAGCGCTTTGGCTCGATCTGCAATGGCGCCTTCATGCTGGCCCGCGCAGGTCTGCTGGACGGCAAGACCGTCACTACCCATTGGAACGATGCCGCCAGCCTGGCGCGCCTGTGTCCCTCGGCCCAGGTCGAAGCCGACCGTCTCTATGTGCAGGACGGCAAGCTCTACACCTCCGCTGGGGTCACGGCAGGTATCGACCTGTCGTTGTACTTGCTGGCCCAGGATCACGGCCCGGAAGTGGCCCTGAGCGTGGCCAAGCGCCTGGTGGTGTTCACCCAGCGCTCGGGCGGGCAATCGCAGTTCAGCCCGTTCCTCACGCCCCATGCCGAAACCACCTCGGCGGTGGCGCTGGTGCAGTTGTACGTGCTGGCCAACCTGACGGGAGACTTGACCATTGCCGACCTGGCCAAGGCGGCCAATATGAGTGCGCGTAATTTCTCCCGGGTGTTCGCCCGTGAAGCGCGGATTACGCCGGCGGAATTTGTCGAGAGGGCGCGGGTGGATGCGGCACGGGTGATGCTTGAAAGCAGCCACGCACCGCTTAAAACCGTGGCCTATCAATGCGGCTTTCGCGACGCCCAGCACATGCGCAGTGTGTTCAACCGCCGGCTGGGCGTCACGCCGCAACAGTTCAGGCTTAACTTTGCGGCGCCGGTTTGAGCGTGGGAACGATGCGTGATCGTTCCCACGCTCTGCGTGGTAACGCCTCTTGGGACACTCTGCGTCCCGCTTCTAAGGGCGGACGCGGAGCGTCCATGGCTGCATTCCCACGCGGAGCGTGGGAACGATCATCGGGCGGGTAGCAGTTTCAAGGTGCCGCGGGTATTGGCCGTCACTTCCTCCTCGCTGAAGTGCGCCTGCTCATACCTGCCCTCGATATAGCTCTGCGCCTGGTCGCCATAGTGCGTATCAAAGGGCACACCGCTTTGCCCCACCGGGTTGATGGTGAGTGCGTGGGCCGGGTCGGCGAAGTCGATCAGGCGCCGTGTCGACGGGCCGTAGGTCACAGGCCACGGCGCCGGGCCAATCGGGGCGGTCTGGTTGTTCGGCACTTCGTGGCTGCCCGGTGCCGGGAAGGGGCCGACGTTGAAGATTTTATCCAGCGGTTTTTGCAGGCCCAGCGGGTGGCCGTGGGTCAGGGTGTGCGCCTTGCCCCACTGCCACTGTGCCGGGTCATCGCCGAACGTAGCCTTGAGGTGGGCCAGGCTATTGTCCCAGGCGAGCTTGACGGTGTCGGCCCGATTGCCGTTCCACCAGGGCGAGTCTGCCGACGCGGCCAGGCGGGGCAATGCGGCGTCGATCACGCGGGTGCCGAGCAGGGTCTTGAACAAGGCATCGCCGAGTTTGGGGTGAAAGGTTGCGTCGCTGAGGTTGAACAGCAACTGGTTGAACAGCGTGGCATTGGTGGAGTCCAGCGGGTAGTCACCCTTCCAGTTGGCAAGCTGCTCCACCAGTTTGAGTTGCGCCGGGTCCTTGACCACCTCGCGCAGCACCGGCAACAGCGGTGCCAGCAGGCGTGGGCCGTAGGCGGTGGTGGTGCCCAGTTGCAGGGCCTGGCTGTTGGTCACATCCCACTTCACGCTTGTGTCGCTCAACTGCGCGTTCAACTGCTGGCCGCGGTCAGCCAAGTTGTAATAACCGGGGATCGGCATGCCGGTGGGCGATGCCGGCTGGGCATTGGCGGACACCACATAGCCGCGCGGCGGGTTTTCTTCCTGGGGGTTGGCACTGAAGGGGTAGAAACCCAGCTTGTCGGCCTGGGCAGTGCTACCGTCGAGGATGAACGCCGGGTTGACGCCGGCCGGGCGGATCGGCAACTGCGCTGCCGCCCACCAGCCGATATCGCCTTTGGCATTGGCCCACACGATGTTCAGGCCTGGCGCCGACACCTTAGCGGCTGCGGCACGTGCCTTGGCCAGGGTGTCGGCACGGTTGAGCTGATAGAAGCCATCGAGGATCGGGTTTTCACTGTCCAGGAACGCCCACCACATGGCAATCGGTGTGCTGCCGGCGTTCTCACCGAGCACGTCGTTGATGATCGGGCCGTGGGGCGAACGGCGCAGGGTGAGGGTTACCGGCGCCTGGCCCTTGACCTGGATCTGCTGCTCGCTGCTGCTCATGTCCACCCATTGGCCGTGATACCAAACCTGGTTGGGGTTGTCCGGGTTGACCTTCTCGGCGACCAGGTCGAGGTCGTCGTTCTGGAACATGGTCAGGCTCCAGCCGAAGTCCAGGTTGTGCCCCAGGAACGCCACCGGTACCAGCGCGTTGTGGTAGCCGTACAACTCGAAGCCTGGCGCCGACAGCTGCGCCTCGTACCAGACCGAAGGCACCGAGAAACGGATATGAGGGTCACCCGCCAGCAACGGTTTGCCGCTTTGGGTATGGCTGCCGCTGACGGCCCAGGCATTGCTGCCTTCGAACTGCGGCAGGCCGTTGTCGGCCAGGGCCTTTTCGCTCAGGGCGGCGATGGCGCCAAGCGTCTGCCAATCGCTGGCCGCCAGGTTGAGGGCGCCCTTGGGTTGCCAGTCGAGATCGAAGACGTTCAAGTAGGCGCTGCCCAGCCGGTCGCGCACGTAGGTCAGTACCGGCTCGGTACGAAAGGCTGCGGCAAAGCTGTAGGCCATGTACCCGGCGACGCTGATGCTGTCTTCGGCGGTAAACGGGCGCTTGGCGATGCCCAGCACATCGAATTCCATGGGGCTGGCGTGGCTGTCCTGATACTGGTTGATCCCGTCCAGGTAGGCTTGCAGGGCCTTGGACGAGGCTGAGCCAGGGTCCATGTGTTCCACATAGCTCAAGGCGCGCTCGCGAATGCGCAGGCTGCGAAACAGTTTGTCGGTCTCCAGCAGCTTGGGCCCCAGCACCTCGGCCAGTTCGCCACGGGCCAGGCGCCGCATGATCTCCATCTGGAACAGGCGGTCCTGGGCATGCACATAGCCCAGGGCGCGGTACAGGTCGGCTTCGTTTTCGGCGCGGATATGCGGTACGCCACGGTCATCGTAGCGCACCGTGACCGAGCCTTGCAGGTGCGCCAGCGTCACCGTGCCCTGGCGCGTAGGTTGTTTGCTGTAGACGTACCAACCGACGCCCAGGGCGACCAGCACAATCAGCACCGCAAAAACCTGCAAGACGCGCTTCATGAACATTCCTTACCAAAGTGGACGGACTACAGATCCTTAGGCCACGAACAATAGCAGCCTACCGCGAGGGTGTGAGTGGCATTCACTTCGCGTCCGGCTCCGAGGGCCTTGAGGATTGGCTCAATAAAACTGTTGCTGGCGTTGCACGTCAGGCCTTCGCTGTAGGGGCCGAAATACGCCAGCTTGCCGGTGCGGTCCCAAATGCCCACGGCCGGGCTGGCGGGGATCTGGTCCGCGCCGGGCAGGGCATCGAGGACTTTCAGGTGGCGCAGGTTCTCGGGCAACTGGCCGTGGCTGCCGGGTTTTTGCAGGGCATAGAACTCCACCCCTTGGGGCGCGTACTGCTCAATCAACTCGCCCAGGTGTTGCTGGTTACCGACATTGCACGGGCAGGCCGGGTCCCAGAAGTGCACCAGGCGAATCGGGCCAGGGCCGCTGAGAGCGGCGGGCAGTTGCAGCGCATCGCCGGAAAATACCGCGGTGTGTTCGCTGAAGGCGCGCAGGTAGCGGCCCTGGAACCAGTCATAGGCCGCCCACAGCACCCCGGCGCAGATAACCAGGATCAGGCTGGCGAACAGGGCGTTACGGTAGGGCGGTCGCATTGGATGTATCCTCGCAGGTCGCGTAGCTTGCCATGCTTGTCCTGACAGATGAATATCGCAGCTCGATATTCATCTTCACCGCAAGTCTGGAAGCCTTTATGCCCGTCACCTTTGACCCTGATCATCTGCGCGAAAGCTTGCGCCCCCTGGTGGATGCGCAGCCGCTGTCAGCCGAGGCGAGGGTTTACCAGCGTTTCTACGGGCTCGACCTGGCCGCACGCCAGGTGCCGGCGGTGAGCCGCCTGGGGCGCTTGCAGGTGGATGGGTTCGAGGTGGTGGCCCAGGTCTGGTGGCCGCCAGCGCCAGTGGCGACGATGTTCCTGTTCCACGGTTTCTACGATCACATGGGGCTGTATCGCCATGTGGTGGATTGGGCGTTGGACCAGGACTTCGTGGTGATCGCCTGCGACCTGCCTGGCCATGGCTTGTCCAGCGGCGCACGCGCCAGCATCGATGACTTTGCGGTGTACCAGAGCGTGGTGCAGGCCTTGTTCGTCGAGGCCAAGGCGTTGCAATTGCCGCAACCCTGGCACCTGTTCGGGCAAAGCACCGGCGGCGCCATCGTGGTGGACCATCTGCTCAACCACGGCGCCCAAAGCCCGGCCCAGGGCAAGACCTTCCTGCTGTCGCCGTTGGTGCGGCCGCGTGCCTGGGGTTGGTCGCAGGTCAGCTATTACCTGCTGCGCCCGTTCGTCAAAGGCATCGCCCGGCGTTTCAGCGATAACTCCAACGACCCTGCGTTCAAGCCGTTCCTGGAAGCCGACCCGCTGCAGCCTCGCCAATTGCCTACCGCCTGGGTGGGGTCGCTGGCGCGCTGGATCAAACGCATCGAAGCCGCACCACGCAGCCCCCGGCGCCCGGTGATCGTGCAGGGTGAGGAAGATATGACGGTGGACTGGCAGCACAATTTGCAGGTGTTGCGAGGTAAGTTCGACCGGCCTGAGGTGTTGATGCTCAAGCAGGGGCGGCATCACTTGGCCAATGAAATTCCGCAGATTCGCGAAGCATATTTTAACTTCCTCACGGATCACCTGAAATAACGCAGTCCAAATGTGGGAGCTGGCTTGCCTGCGATAGCGGTGTCACTGACACATCGCAATCGCAGGCAAGCCAGCTCCGACAGGGTTTACTGCGTCAGGCTTGAGGTGCTTTGACCAACGGCAAGCCCTGCGCGAATGGCTGCAAGGGCGGCCTGATAATACGCCTTGCCCTCCGGCGACTCGGCAAAGGTGGCGAACTCTTCCAGCTCCGGGTCGGACAAATCCCGATAGACATACAGCAGGGTATTGTTCAAATCCTTGTCGATCTGCTGCATCAACCGCTCGCGCTGGCTATTCAACATTCCTTGCGCCTGACCGCCGCCGAGCAGGCCTGGGATCATCTGGCTCAAGCTGTCGGCCGCCACGCCAGCAATCGCCAGGCTGACCTCGGCGCCGGCCTCGCGGGCGGGCAGGGCCTGGGCCAAGTGGCCGATGATCAGGCTGCGGGTGGCATCGGCTTCAAGTTTAGGCAGACCCTGGGCGTTTTTTGCCAGTTGGTCGCGGCGCGTGGCCAGCAACTCGGCGGCGACGATCTTGCGGCCCAGGGGCGATTGGAAAAACGCCAGGGCAGGTTTCGGGTCGGGCAAGTGCTTGCGCAATTGCGCCTCGGCACGCTGGTCCATGGCCTGGGCGGCAAAGCGTTTATTACTGTTGTCCACCAGCGCCTGGTACACCACCGGCGGCAGGCTATTGCGGTAGCGCTGCTGGGCGGCACTGAGGGCGTCATTGAAGTGCGCACGTTGTTCGGCCCAGCCGGCGACCTTGTACAACTGGTCATGGCCGTCTGCCCAGGCGGGCAAAACGCAGAACATCAACACAGAAAAAAACAAACGACGCATAAGGACTCCTGTCAGTCGGCCACTATTGTCCGTGTCGGGCGTAGGATTTGTCGAGAAGTCCTATCAGTCACCTGACTAAAGTGTATTCAGACGCTCAACGGCGCTGTCGGATTTTCAGGCGTATGGATACTATGCGCGCCATGCAAATACCCCTCGATCACCCGCTGCTGCAACGCATCGTCGACGACCTGGCCGAAAAAGGCTGGTCGCAGCAAAATGGCTTCCTGCCCCAGGCTCTGACCCTGGAGCTGGCGGCTGAGTGCCGTAAACGTGCGGCGCAAGGTGAACTGGCGCCCGCAGCAGTAGGTCGTGGGCCGGCCCAGGAGATTCGCGAGGGCATTCGCGGTGACCATATCCAGTGGTTGGAGGAGGGGGACGCGCCTATCTGCGATACCTACATGGGTGTGATGGACGGCCTGCGCCTGGCGATGAATCGCAGCCTGTTCCTGGGCCTGGAAGATTTCGAAAGCCACTTCGCGATGTATCCGCCGGGCGCGTTTTACCTCAAGCATGTAGACCGTTTTCGCGACGATGACCGGCGCATGGTCTCGGCGGTGATCTACTTGAACGACGCCTGGCTGCCCGAGCATGGCGGCCAACTGCGCATGTACCTCAAGGGCGGTGTCGAATACGACGTGGTGCCCACCGGGGGTTGCCTGGTGGTATTCCTGTCGGGCGAGGTGCCTCACGAAGTCCTGCCCGCTACGCGCGAACGCCTGTCCTTGACGGGCTGGTTTCGCCGGCGGGGCAACGAGCCGTTTTAAACATGGAAAAGATTCTGGTCAGCCGCTGCCTGCTCGGGCACAAGGTGCGCTATGACGGCGGGGCCAGCGGCCCATTCGACCAACTGGCGGTGTGGCAAGCTGAAGGCCGCGTGGTTGCCATCTGCCCGGAAGTGGCGGGCGGCTTGCCCACACCGCGGCCCTCGGCCGAAATCCCAGGCGGGCAGGGCATCGACGTGTGGGAAGGCCGCGCCCAGGTGCTGACGGCCGAGGGCGAAGACTTCACCAGCGCCTTTCTCGACGGTGCCCGCCAAGCCTTGGCGCTGGTGCAACGCCATCACATCCGCATCGCCATTCTCAAGGCCAACAGCCCATCCTGCGGCAATCTGTTGACCTATGACGGCACCTTCAGCGGGGTGAAGGTCAGTGGCGAAGGCGTCACGGCGGCGCTGCTCAAGCGCCATGGTGTGCAGGTGTTCAGTGAGCTGGAGTTGCCACAGGCGGCGATTGCCCTCACGCAGCTTTAAGAAGCTTAAACAGATCAAGTGTGGGAGCTGGCTTGCCTGCGATAGCGGTCTGTCAGTTACACATAAGGTGCTGATACACCGCTATCGCAGGCAAGCCAGCTCCCACATTTATTGCGCCTTGAGCCATTTCTGCGACAGCGCCTTCAACCGGCCATCGTCCTTAACCCGCTTCAACGCCCCGTTCAAACTGGTCTTGAACGCCGGGTTGCCCTTCTGGAAGGGGATCGCCAATGCCGGCTTCTGGTGATAAGGCTCACTGAAATCGAAACGATCCTCAAGCTCGGCAGTCATAGCCATATGGTTAATGGCCACGTCGTACTTGCCGGTTTCCACACCGGAAAGCAGGTCCGCGTTATCGGTGGTGATAAACGAGGAGCGCACCTCCATTTCCTTGGCCAGCAGTTCACCCAGCTCCACTTCAAAGCCGGCGAGTTTGTCGCCCTCTTTGAAATTGTACGGCGGGGTATTGGCTTCCAGGGCGATGCGCAGTTCACCGCGATCGTTGACGTCGTCAATCAGTTCGGCATGAGCCAAGGGGCTCAGAAGAGGAAGCAACAGCAACAGGCCAGGCGAAAAGCGCATGGTCACTCCTAAAGAATTCGTACAGGCGAGGCGCCGTTCAGCAACGTTTTGTTATGGTGTCGGGTGCCTTGGACCGCAATTTATCGCGAAGTTGTCATAACCCTACAGATTTCACAGAAAAACTGGAGAAGCGAATGAAAGCCCTTTTGTCCCGTGCAACGATTGCCAGCCTTTTGCTGGGTACCTCGATGTTGGCCAGTGCCGCAGACCTTCCTCGTACGCCTGCGCCTGAAGGTGCCGAAGTGTTCATCGTCTCGCCGAAAGATGGCGCCACCGTTGATAAAACCTTCACCGTCAAATTCGGCGTCAAGAAGCTGGACCTGGAACCGATCGACAAGCAAGTGCCTAACGCCGGGCACCACCACCTGTTGGTAGACCAGAAGGTGGAGTCGCTCAACGCCAATGAGGCGATCCCGGCCACGCCTACCTCGATTCACTTCGGCAAGGCGCAGACCGAAACCGAGCTGACCCTGACGCCAGGCAAGCACACCCTGCAACTGGTGGCCGGCGACAACGTACATCGCCAGTTCGAGCCCACTGTTGCATCGAAAGTGATCACTGTTAACGTCAAATAAAAAAACGGGAGCCCGTTGCGGGGCTCCCGTTTTTATTTGTAGGAGCGAGCTTGCTCGCGAAAATACCAAGGGCACCGCGTTTAAACAGCTTAAACGCGTCATCGTTGACGTTCTTCGCGAGCAAGCTCGCTCCTACTAGAACAACACGCGGCTACGAATAGTGCCGTTGATGTGCTGCAGCTTCTCTTGCGCCAGGTCCGAGTACTCGGCGTCGACGTCGATCACCACGTAGCCGACCTTCTCGTTGGTCTGCAGGAACTGACCGGAGATGTTGATGCCGTTTTCCGCGAAGACCTTGTTGATCTCCATCATCACGCCAGGGATGTTCTGGTGGATGTGCAGCAGACGGTGCTTGCCCGGGTGAGCCGGCAGGGCCACTTCCGGGAAGTTGACCGACGATACCGAGGTACCGTTGTCGCTGTACTTGACCAGTTTTTCCGAGACTTCCAGGCCGATGTTGGCTTGGGCTTCAGCGGTGGAGCCGCCGATGTGCGGGGTCAGGATCACGTTGTCCAGGCCACGCAGCGGGCTTTCGAAGATGTCATCGTTGGAGCGTGGCTCCACCGGGAACACGTCGATGGCAGCGCCGATCAGGTGCTTGTCCTTGATCGCGTCGGCCAGGGCATCCAGCTCGACCACGGTGCCGCGAGCGGCGTTGATCAGAATCCCGCCTTTCTTGATCGCGCGGATTTCCTTCTCACCGATCATCCACTGGGTCTCGGCCGTTTCCGGAACGTGCAGGGTGACGATGTCGGACATGCCCAGCAGCTCGGTCAGGCTGGCCACTTGGGTGGCGTTGCCCAATGGCAGCTTGGTCAGGGTGTCGTAGAAGAACACCTGCATACCCAGGCCTTCAGCCAACACCGACAGTTGCGTGCCGATCGAGCCGTAGCCGACGATGCCCAGCTTCTTGCCGCGGATTTCGAAGGAGTTGGCCGCGCTCTTGATCCAGCCGCCACGGTGGCAGGAAGCGTTCTTCTCAGGGATACCGCGCAGCAGCAGGATGGCCTCGGCCAGCACCAGCTCCGCTACGGAACGGGTGTTGGAGTACGGTGCATTGAACACCGCGATGCCGCGCTCGCGCGCTGCATTGAGGTCGACCTGGTTGGTGCCGATGCAGAAACAGCCGACAGCCACGAGTTTCTTGGCGTGGTCGAAGATCTCTTCGGTCAGCTGAGTGCGGGAGCGAATGCCGATAAAGTGCGCGTCGGCGATCTTTTCCTTGAGCTGGGCTTCCGGCAGAGAACTGGTGATGTACTCAATGCTGGTGTACCCGGCGGCTTTCAGAACGTCGACAGCCGATGGGTGGACGCCTTCCAGAAGAAGGAACTTGATCTTGCTCTTATCGAGAGAAGTCTTGCTCATCTGCGTAAACCTGTATCCCGGAGAAAATTGGCAGGGAGTCGAGCAGCGCAAGCTGACCCGGACGGCAGGAAAGCCGTCACCGCAGAAACGCCCTTTGGGTCTGTCCTGCGGGGGCGGTATGCTAGCATACGCACCCCGCTAAACACCTATTCCTGCGACGTGAAGCGTTCTCAGGATGACCATGAATTGTTCGAGAGTTCTGTCGATGACCCATCCTGCCCTGATTGATGAGCTAAAGACCCTGGTTGAGCCCGGCAAAGTGCTGACTGACGCCGACTCCCTGGAGGCTTACGGCAAGGATTGGACCAAGCACTTCGCTCCCGCACCTAGCGCCATCGTGTTCCCCAAGACCACCGAGCAGGTGCAGGCCATCGTGCGTTGGGCCAATGAGCACAAGGTTGCGCTGGTGCCATCGGGCGGGCGCACGGGCTTGTCGGCTGCTGCCGTTGCCGCCAACGGCGAAGTGGTGGTGTCGTTCGACTATATGAACCAGATCCTCGACGTGAACCTCACCGACCGCACCGCCGTGTGCCAGCCGGGTGTGGTCACCAAGCAACTGCAGAACGTCGCAGAAGAAAACGGCCTGTATTATCCGGTGGACTTCGCCTCGTCCGGTTCCAGTCAGATTGGCGGCAATATCGGCACCAATGCCGGCGGGATCAAAGTGATTCGCTACGGTATGACCCGCAACTGGGTGGCCGGCATGAAGGTCGTCACTGGCAAAGGCGATGTGCTGGAGCTGAACCGCGACCTGATCAAGAACGCCACCGGCTACGACATGCGCCAGCTGTTTATCGGCGCTGAGGGCACCCTGGGCTTTGTGGTCGAAGCCACCATGCGCCTGGACCGTGCGCCAAAGAACCTCACGGCGATGGTGCTCGGCACGACTGATTTCGACTCTATCATGCCGGTGCTGCACGCCTTCCAGAGCAAGCTGGACCTGACCGCCTTCGAATTCTTCTCGGACAAGGCCCTGGCCAAAGTCCTTGGCCGTGGCGACGTGCCGGCGCCGTTCGAAACCGAGTGCCCGTTCTACGCGTTGCTGGAATTTGAAGCCACCACCGAAGAAGTCGCCAACCACGCTCTGGAAACTTTCGAACATTGCGTGGAGCAGGGCTGGGTGCTGGATGGCGTGATGAGCCAGAGCGAAACCCAACTGCACAACCTGTGGAAACTGCGCGAGTACATCTCCGAAACCATTTCCCACTGGACGCCGTACAAGAACGACATCTCGGTGACCGTGTCGAAAGTGCCGGCGTTCCTGAGCGAAATTGACGCGATCGTCGGTGAACACTACCCGGACTTCGAAATCGTCTGGTTCGGCCATATCGGTGACGGCAACCTGCACCTGAACATCCTCAAGCCGGAAAACCTGAGCAAAGACGAGTTCTTTGCCAAGTGCGCCACCGTTAACAAGTGGGTATTCGAGACCGTCGCCAAGTACAACGGCTCGATCTCCGCCGAGCACGGCGTGGGCATGACCAAGCGCGATTACCTGACCTACAGCCGTTCACCGGTTGAAATCGAATACATGAAGGCCGTCAAAGCCGTGTTCGACCCTAACGGGATCATGAACCCCGGCAAGATCTTCGCTGTTTAATCGCACCTGAAGGAGTCGTTCCATGAGCTACCAGCACAAGTATGTCGACGGCACCAACATCCACTTCCCGGTGGGTAAAGTGGTGTGCATCGGGCGTAACTACGCCGAACACGCCAAGGAACTGGACAACCCGGTGCCCACCGAGCCGCTGCTGTTCATCAAGCCGGGCAGTTGCGTGGTGCCGTTGGAAGGCGGCTTTGCCATTCCGACCGAACGCGGTTCGGTGCACTACGAAGCGGAAATCGCCGTGTTGATCGGCAAGCCTTTGTCCGCCAAGCCGAGCCGGGAAGAAGTGCTGGACGCCATCTCGGGCTTCGCCCCGGCCCTGGACCTGACCCTGCGCGACAAACAGGCCGAGCTCAAAGCCAAGGGCCTGCCGTGGGAAATCGCCAAGTCGTTCGATGGCGCGGCGGTGATTGCCCCCTTCGTGGTCAGCAGTACCTTTGCAGACGTGACCGATATCGGCATTCGCCTGAGCATCAACGGTGAAGTGCGCCAGGACGGCAACAGCGCGCAGATGCTCAACCCGATTGTGCCGATGATTCAGTACATGGCGGGTTGCTTCTCCCTGCAAGCGGGCGACGTGATCCTGACCGGCACCCCGGCGGGCGTTGGCCCGTTGAATGTGGGGGATGAAGTGGTGTTGGAGCTGGCGGGTGTCAATCGCTCCGAAAGCGTTGTGCGCTAAATCACTGCCAAACTGCAATTAAACTGTGGGAGCGGGCTTGCTCGCGATGGCGGTGTGACAGTCACTGAATAGTTGACTGAACGCCCTCAATCGCGGGCAAGCCCGCTCCCACAGTTGTTTGTGTACATCTGCAGGATCCGGCGTTTTGCATTTTTTTCACACGCCATCCGGATAATTCCCTGCTCTTGCGCGCGGGGCCTTGAATCCTGTGCTATCCCCTACGGCTCACTTTCCGGAAAAGCGCTCAATGGTCGTGCCTCTGCCCACTTCGAGAACCTCGCTCCGCTCCCGCTTGTCCATGCGCTGGTATTCCTGGGTGTTCTTGGCCGGTGCCATTTTGTATGGCGTGGCCTGGGCCATGCACTGGGACGATCGCGGTCTGCTGTGGGTGCTGGAGCGTTTCGAGAGTTCGGCTGAGCGCCGGGAGAGTGTGTGGCTGCCCGACTATCACGCGGTGATCGACGCCAAGTTGCTGCCCGGTATGGAGAAGGATGAGGCTTCGGACCTGTCCTACAATCCTCAGACCAAAACCCTGTTTTCGGTGATGGGCAAGAACCCCTTCCTGGTCGAGTTGAGCCTGCAAGGCGATGTGTTGCGCAAAATGCCGCTCAACGGTTGGAACAATCCGGAAGGCGTGGCGGTGATGGAAAACGGCTTGATGGCGGTGGTCGATGAGCGCGATCACAGCCTGACCGTGGTCAAGGTCGACGCCGGCACTACGGCGCTGAACAAGGCCGATTTCCCCAGCCATGACCTGGGCCCGTCCAAAGATCAGAACAAAGCCTTTGAAGCCGTCACATGGGACAAGCGCAACCAGCAGCTGGTGCTGGGCGAAGAGCGTCCGCCGGCCTTGTTTACCTGGAAAAGCGATGGCAATACGCTGACCGGCGACAAGCAAAAACTGGCCAGCACCGAACTGGATGTGCGCAACCTGTCGGCCCTGTCCATCGACCCACGTACCGGGCATTTGCTGGTGCTGTCGGCCGATTCCCACCTGCTGCTGGAACTGGATGAAACGGGCGAGCAAGTCAGCTTCATGACCTTGCTTGGCGGCTTCAATGGCCTGAAAGACACGATCCCACGTGCCGAAGGCGTGACCATGGACGAGAGCGGCAATCTGTACATGGTCAGTGAGCCAAACCTGTTCTATCGCTTTGAAAAGCAGAAATAACTGACGAATTACGTCAGAGTTTTCTTTATAAACGGCATTCGCCAGGCAGTCCGGTGCGTTTAAGTTTAAATTCAGGTGACCTTGATAT
>NZ_WJZD01000060.1:0-19915 GCF_021609665.1 Pseudomonas sp. PA-1-3F
AAACAGTTTGTTATTTGTATCACGCACGCACCACCCGCTCATCTCCACCCCCACAAGATCTCGTCGGCAGCGTCAGATGTGTAAAAGAGACGGGTGTAGTGACCCTGGACGGCCGAAAAACAGCCGAGCCGTTGGTGAGTCAGGCTGACGCTGACATGGCAGAAAAACTCGCCACCGCTTTGATGGAGGAGGTCAATGTACACGCTACCAGCCGTTACATGCCGTCTTCCTTCGGCACAGTCCATGACATTCCAACTCACTCAACATTCGGGCAGCTTTGGTCACAGCTGACGCACGCACTCAAAAACGAGCCGTTCGCGACGTTTGCGAAAAATAACAACATCAACCTTTCAAACCTGAAACTAACGCCTTCCGGATTTCTGGATGGCACCATTAACGGCAAACGCAGCAGTTTTTCCAAATACGACGATGGCTTCGAGGAAGCTGCTGTCAACGTCTTCAAGGTTGTGCGCAAACTCTCTACGAACAACGTCCCGATTCTGTATATCGGCGAACACACCGCCACCACCCATGCCGTCGGTGCTTTTTACGCCATGAGGGTTCCGACGACGAAGGCCGAAGCACTGGAGCAAATCCGGGTGTTGCAGGATATCAAGACATTCCCATCGATACTTGTTCCTGCAGGCAATGCTGCGCGGCCCCACCGACAGGACGTTCAGCACGTCAGGCATATGCGGGATGAAGCCATACAGAACCTTGCGCTGCAGGTCATGCTTGAGCCTGGCAAGTTCACCCAGGCACAACGCCCGGACGTCGTGCAGCCGCCGGCGCCGCCCGGCAGCGCAGAGCCGGCCACTACACCGGTCCAAACCTCGAGCGCCACCACTGACCCCGTCGCAGATATTGCCCGTCGCCAGTTTGCCGGTGAGCCCAACGTTTACTCGGTGGTCGCTCGAGTGCTCAGCGACAGGCTGAAGGAAGCCTCTCCAGGGCTGGATTTCGACATCAACCAGATTGCCATTGAAACGCCCGATCCGGACAATCCCTCCAAACCCAAGCGCACACAATTGATGGCACTTGCCTTCGACTACCTGACTGGCGGTGACGCCCCAGACTTCCTCGATTCCGCCAGGGCGTTTGACACGCGTCCCGATCGACTGGCACGCACGGGCACCGCTGCCGACACTCCGCTAGACCTCGACTTTTCAGCTCTGAGCGGCGTCATGGGTGCGCTGCCGGACCGACTGAACCAGGCCTATGAGGCAAATTTGCGTGAGTACTGGGCCAAACCTGCGTTCAACACGGGCATTGATACCGGTGCCGTTTTCAGCGGCAGTCACCGGACGTTGGTAAGCCGCATTCTGAAAAGCAACCTGCAGCTGGCCAGCCTTAAACAATCCGGCCTGGATGATGAACAGCGCAAGACCATCGACATGGTCGTGAGGCATCCCGAAGGCGCCACGCGCCCCGCCCCACTTGACCCCAACTCATCGGGCGCCACCGTCTACAGCCTGGCCGACTCCGCACCGAACATGGTGGTTCATCGCTACCTGGCGCAAGCCAATCGCGACATCCTGCTGCTGGTGGAGCCCAACGGCAAAATCACTCCCTTCAACAGTTGGGATGAGCTCGAAAGCCTGGGCGGTTCAAAGGAAGAGATGACCGGCAATCTGTTCGATGGCCAGGCCGACGTCCTCATCAATCGGCATCTCGGCAGCAGTCTGATTTCCCCTGCCTCCCCACGTGGCCCGGACAGTTCGGTGCAGGAGCCGCCCACACTGCCCGACTGGATGAGCAACGCAGGCGAGGCCGAGCGTTTCATCATGCATGAACTCAGCCTGGGACTGGCCAGTTTCAACCAACTGAACGAAGGCCGCAGCTACAACAGCGATATCAAGGACATCCACACGTTCGCCCAGCAGCAATTCGACTTTTTGCCCAGAAGCAAAAAACTCACGGCGCACCCCGCGGCTAAACTCGAGGTGGTCTTCAAAGTCGCTTATGGGGCACAGGGTACCGCCGGGGAAATCGTCCGCCAGACCATGAGCCTGACAGACATGCTCCTCAATAACTTGTCAGGATTACCCAGCGGCCAGATTGAGGTCTTTTACAATACAGGGCTCAAGTATAAAGGCTCTGACTTCAAAGTCAGGGTGCCGGAGCTGGAGAAAGAAGGCGTACTCAAGCAGTTGGTCGACGACCTTGATATCGGCAAAACCTACCCTGACTTGCTGAGGAAAAAACTGCTTGACGACCCAACCGAAAAAGCCCGGCGCCAGGCACTGTTCGCTCAGCAAGTACCGCTGGAGCTGCAGTTCAAGGCGCTGGAACTGAGCATCAAGGCAGAGTCCGGTTTCAACACCACGGGTTTTCGCTACGTTCAGGAGCTATTCAAGCCAGGCCCTGGCCCCAGGATCGTTGATGGCCAGGAAATCGTGATCCGACCGCTGGCGTTCGATAACCGGGCCAATGGGAAAACCGATGTGGTCGAAGGCGCCTATCTGATCGAACCCAAGGACAGCACGAACGGCCCGCACATCCTGTACCGCCCCCTGATGGGCGATGCGTCGTTGATGCAGTTTCCAACCCGCCAGGCGCTGCTGGAAGCCATACAGAACAAAGGCAAGCTGCAAAACGACATCCTCGCCTGGTTGCCTGACGAACAGACCCGCAACACCTACAGTGGCAACGGTTTCAAACATCCAAACCTGGTGATATTCGGTTTAAACCTGGGCTCTATCCCGATGAACAAAACTATTCCCTTGGCCATGGATACCCGCCTGCAACAGACGCTGCAGGCGGGAACATTGATGAACCACCTGTACGAAGCCAACGCCCGCAGCTTGATCACCTTGGCCGGACAGCAATCGACATCCGACGCACAAAGCCGCTGGGCGAGCCTCAAGGAAGGTGGCTTCCTGTTGCTCAATTCTGTCCTGCCAGTATTGCGCGGGCCCGGTGCCATGCTCGGCTTGATGATGCAGTCCCAGGGCATAATCAATGACCTGGGCGTCCTGCTCGATGATGACGCGCAAAATAAAGAGGCGGCCCTGACGGACCTGCTGGTCAACCTGACGACGTTGCTCGCCCAGTTCAAGGAGCTCTCATTGTCGGAGCCTTCAGCCGTCACCTCAAACAGGCCGGCAACCAACACCAGCGTATTGATCGACGGCGATGCACGCCTTACCCCGCCGCCACAACGCTTTCGAATGGGAGGCCCGCTGGAAAAGATCACACCTGTGGACGGTGAGATCCAGACCAATGTAGATACTTACAATCGTAAAGGTGAGGAAGTTAAACGCTTGAATATCGTCGGTCACGCGGCCAAGCCTGAAGGCGAGCAAGGAGCGATGATTGTCGGGGAGGATGAAAAACTCCTTACTGCTGAAGACGTTTATAATGAACTTGTCGCCCGTGGCATTGATATCAGGGACTATTCGGAAGTGCGTTTGCTGGTCTGTTACTCCGCCAAGGGCGGTGATAACTCACTGGCATCACAACTGCACGCGCTTACTGGCGTGCCGGTCAAGGGTTATGAAGGCTCGGTAGTCGTGGGCTACAAATCCAATGCGGACATAGATCCTGAGGACATCTACAAAACCGCCCTTGCAAAATACAAGGCAAAGTACCCAAGATTTTCTAAAGCCGACATTATCGAATTGGCAGAGATGGAGTTAAACAAACAACTGAAAGACGTTGATATGTTTACCCACGTGGAAAAACAGAGTGGCAAAAAAGTAAATGTTAACTGGGGCACTATTAAAGAACCTCTTTGGGAAGAGATCGAAGTCGATTACCGGCCCAAGCGTTTCGGCTCGTCCAAGAAACGAACAAGTGCGCCCCCTGCCGAAATTCAAACTCCTTCGAAAGAACTTAACACCCTGGGTGAATACAAGGACTTCAAGGAACTACCCGAGCCTGAAAAAATTAAAAACAGTATTGCCTTTACCCCCTCTGAAGACGGCCAGTATGAGTACTTTCTGGATCGACCAGCGGGCAGTAATGAAATCCGATTAAACATCATTGGGCATGGCGACAAAGGTGGAGTGACCTTCAAAAGCAACTTGAAAAATGCGCAGTCTTATTCACCCGAAGCGTTCGCTGGACTGATCGCGCCCATGCTGGAAAAAACCAGCGCTACCCAAATCAGAATGATCAGTAGTAAATCCGGCAGTACAGGTTTCGCTGAAGAGTTATCCAAACGCTTGAACGTTCCCGTGAAGGCCCCCGTCGGTACTGTCACACAATTCGAAGTCATGAAGGACAGGTATTGGATTTTGGAAAAGCTCCCCAACCCACGTCGACCCCATGACCATGAGTGGAAAATCTTTACTCCCCCCGCCTCCGCCAGCTCGCGAGCTTTGAGGTTATGAGCCCGCGCGCAGGGCGGCGCACCCGTTGACTGAGCAGAGCCTGGCTTGAGCAAGCGCCCACCCGTCTGAACTGGTAGATGTGACAGTTCCCTGGATCACGGCGATTGTGAACTCTGGCTCTGTGAATAGTCCATTGGAGCCCCGTCATGAAGAAAACAGCCACCCCTCGTGCAATCAATGAGTTCAGCCGCTTTGAAATACCCGGAGAGACCTTCGGCTGGACCGGCGAAGGCCAGATACGTATCGACAATTACGACAAACAAAGTCGCTGGTTCTCGACATCGGTCAATAGAGACTGGGGCAAAGCGCTGACCGGGGCCGCCGACGTTGAAGTGGTCATCAGGCTGCGCGGCGAACAAGCCGGTGAAACACTCATCGCCGTTCATCCGGAGGGAACAGGACGGCTCAACGACATATCAGTCGAAAAGCCAAGCCTTTATCGGTTCTACATCAGGTCCACGGCGACCGGCGAAGTGTGGGTAAGCTTCAAATTTGACTCCAACCGGAAAATGGTGATCGAGAGCATCAGCGTGCTGGGGCCCGTTCGAAAAAAAACCACTAAAGCACCCATACACCCCTGACGGTCTGTTCACCACGCAAACTGGGCGAGCAATTTGCTCAGCAGGCCAATATGGCGCAAGGCATTCTGCGCTCCGGAGCCAACGAGCCGGTCGAACTCAATGCGGTATGCCAGAACGGTAGCTGGTATGCCTATGACGCGAAAGCACAGGCAGGTTATGGGCCTGTGCTGGAAGGCTTTGTATCGGATACATCGTCAGCCGTTTGGCTGGGGAGTGCCTATAAATAGCAAATAGGCATTACCCCTCTTCGGGTGCCTGATCCGCGCTCGAAGATTCTCAGTGCAAAAAAGTATCAGTCCCAGTGCTCCCAAGGATTTGTCACCGCCGCTTTTGAAGGCTGTAATCAACGCACACTCTTCCTGACTCCTTGTAGGAAGACACAACAACAATAACCGTCCTTCTGTAGCCCCCTGGGCGCGGAAATGGAGTGCGCGATGAAGTTCACAGTAAAAACCCTGCTTGCCTGTTCTTGCATGACTGCATGCATGACCCTCAGCGCCGTCAGCCTTGGCGCGCAAACCCTGACCATTGCCACCGTCAACAACAGCGACATGATCCGCATGCAGAAGCTCTCGAAAACCTTCGAGGCCGAGCACCCGGAGATCAAGCTGAACTGGGTGGTGCTCGAAGAAAACGTGTTGCGCCAACGGCTGACTACCGACATCGCTACCCAGGGCGGGCAGTTCGATGTATTGACCATCGGCATGTACGAAGCCGCACTGTGGGGCGCCAAGGGTTGGCTGGAGCCGATGAAAGACCTGCCGGCTTCCTATGACCTTGATGACGTGTTCCCTTCGGTGCGTGACGGTTTGTCCGTCAAAGGCTCCTTGTATGCCCTGCCGTTCTACGCCGAAAGCTCGATCACCTATTACCGCACCGACCTGTTCAAGGACGCCGGGCTGAGCATGCCTGAGCACCCGACCTGGAGCCAGATCGGCGAATTCGCCGCCAAGCTCACCGACAAGTCCAAAGAACAATATGGCCTGTGCCTGCGCGGCAAAGCCGGTTGGGGTGAGAACATGGCGCTGATCACCACACTGGCCAACGGCTTCGGCGCGCGCTGGTTCGATGAGAAGTGGCAGCCGGAATTCAACGGCCCCGAGTGGAAGAACGCGCTGAATTTCTACGTCGACAACATGAAGAAATCCGGCCCGCCGGGTGCTTCCAGCAACGGCTTCAACGAGAACCTGGCACTGTTCAACAGCGGCAAGTGCGCGATCTGGGTGGATGCCAGCGTGGCGGGCTCGTTTGTTACCGACAAGAGCCAGAGCAAGGTCGCCGAGCATGTCGGCTTCACGTTTGCGCCCCACGAGAAGACCGACAAGGGCACGTCATGGCTGTATTCCTGGAGCCTGGCGATCCCGACCAGCTCCAAAGCCAAGGATGCCGCCAAGGTATTCACCAGTTGGGCCACCTCCAAGGAATACGGCCAACTTGTGGCCAAGACCGATGGCATCGCCAACGTACCACCGGGCACACGCACCTCGACCTACAGCGAGGAGTACATGAAGGCCGCGCCGTTCGCCAAGGTGACGCTGGAATCGCTGAAAGTGGCCGACCCCACCAAGCCGACCGAGAAACCGGTGCCGTATATCGGTATCCAGTTGGTGACCATTCCGGAATTCCAGGCGATTGGTACCCAGGTGGGCAAGTTCTTCTCGGGTGCGCTGACCGGTCAGCAGACCGTCGAGGCTGCATTGACCGCCGCGCAGACCACCACCGAGCGGGAAATGAAGCGGGCTGGTTACCCCAAGTAACCCCATAGCCTGTAGGAGCGAGCTTGCTCGCGAAGGTATTCCAAGCACATCGCGGTGTCGGATGTACCTTTTTCGCGAGCAAGCTCGCTCCTACAGGGCTTTTGCGCACCTGTCTCTATCTGGCCTTGATTATCATGAATACACCTCCAAAAAACCGCCTGGCCAACCCCGGCTGGTTTCTCGTCAGCCCCTCGGTGGCCTTGCTGCTGCTGTGGATGATCGTGCCGCTGGGCATGACCCTGTACTTTTCGCTGATCCGCTACAACCTGCTCTACCCCGGCGAAAACCAGTTCGTGGGGCTGGAAAACTTCAGCTACTTCATCACCGACTCGGGGTTCCTGCCTGGCGCCACCAATACCCTATTGCTGGTAGGCAGCGTATTGCTGATCAGCGTGGTGTTCGGCGTGTTGATCAGTGCGCTGCTGGAGGCCAGTGAGTTCCTGGGGCGCGGCATCGTGAGGGTGATGCTGATTTCGCCGTTCTTCATCATGCCCACCGTCGGCGCGCTGATCTGGAAGAACCTGATTTTTCACCCGGTGTCGGGGATTCTCGCCGCCGTGTGGAAGTTCTTCGGCGCCGAACCGGTGGACTGGCTGGCGCATTACCCGCTGCTGTCGATCATCATCATTGTGTCGTGGCAATGGCTGCCCTTTGCGATCCTGCTGCTGATGACCGCGATGCAGTCGCTAGACCAAGAGCAAAAGGAAGCGGCACGCCTGGACGGTGCCGGCGCCATTGCGATTTTCTGGCACCTGACCCTGCCCCACCTGGCCCGCCCGATTGCCGTGGTGGTGATGATCGAAACCATCTTCCTGCTCTCGGTGTTCGCGGAAATCTTCACCACCACCAACGGTGGCCCCGGCTACGCCTCGACCAACCTCGCCTACCTGATCTACAACCAGGCGCTGGTGCAGTTCGACGTGGGCATGGCCTCGGCCGGCGGCTTGATTGCCGTGGTCATCGCCAATATCGCGGCGATCATCCTGGTGCGGATGATCGGCAAAAACCTGACTGACAAGCCTTGAGGGCCGCGCCATGACGCTTCAACAATCCCGCCGCCTGCAAAGCCTGTTGCTCGGCACGCTGGCCTGGGCCATTGCGATCCTGATTTTCTTCCCGATCTTCTGGATGGTGCTGACCAGTTTCAAGACCGAAATCGACGCGTTCGCCACGCCGCCGCAGTTCATCTTCACGCCGACGCTGGAGAACTACCTGCACATCAACGAGCGCAGCAACTACTTTGCCTACGCCTGGAACTCGGTGGTGATTTCGTTCAGCGCCACCGCCCTGTGCCTGCTGATTTCGGTACCGGCCGCCTACTCTATGGCGTTCTACGAAACCCAGCGCACCAAGGGCACGCTGCTGTGGATGCTGTCCACCAAGATGCTGCCGCCGGTGGGCGTACTGATGCCGATCTACCTGCTGGCCAAGAGCTTTGGCCTGTTGGATACGCGCATTGCGCTGATCATCATCTACACCCTGATCAACCTGCCGATTGTGGTGTGGATGGTGTACACCTACTTCAAGGATATCCCCAAGGACATCCTCGAAGCCGCCCGCCTGGACGGCGCCACCCTGTGGCAGGAAATGGTGCGCGTGCTGCTGCCAATCGCCAAGGGTGGCCTGGCGTCCACGGTACTGCTGTCGTTGATCCTGTGCTGGAACGAGGCGTTCTGGTCGCTGAACCTGACCTCCTCCAGCGCCGCGCCGTTGACCGCCTTGATCGCCTCCTACTCCAGCCCCGAAGGCTTGTTCTGGGCCAAGCTGTCCGCCGTCTCGACCCTGGCCTGCGCGCCGATCCTGATCTTTGGCTGGATCAGCCAGAAGCAGTTGGTACGCGGTTTGTCCTTTGGCGCCGTCAAATAATAATTCGAAAAGGAGGCCCATCATGGCCAACCTGAAAATCAAGAATCTGCAAAAAGGCTTCGAAGGTTTTTCCATCATCAAGGGCATCGACCTGGAAGTGAACGACAAGGAATTCGTGGTGTTCGTCGGCCCGTCGGGCTGTGGCAAATCCACCCTGCTGCGCCTGATCGCCGGCCTGGAAGAGGTCAGCGACGGCACCATCGAACTCGATGGCCGCGACATCACCGAAGTCACCCCGGCCAAGCGCGACCTGGCCATGGTGTTCCAGACCTACGCGCTGTACCCACACATGAGCGTGCGCAAGAACATGTCGTTTGCCCTGGACCTGGCGGGTGTCGACAAGAAGCTGGTCGAGAGCAAAGTCAGCGAAGCGGCACGCATCCTTGAGCTGGGGCCTTTGCTGGAGCGCAAGCCCAAGCAACTCTCGGGTGGCCAGCGCCAGCGCGTGGCGATTGGCCGAGCGATTGTGCGTAACCCGAAGATCTTCCTGTTCGACGAACCGCTGTCCAACCTCGACGCCGCACTGCGCGTGCAGATGCGCCTGGAGCTGGCGCGCCTGCATAAAGAACTGCAAGCGACCATGATCTACGTGACCCACGACCAGGTCGAAGCCATGACCCTGGCCGACAAGGTGGTGGTGCTCAACAGTGGGCGCATCGAACAGGTCGGCTCGCCGCTGGAGCTGTACCACCAGCCAGCCAACCTGTTTGTGGCCGGTTTTCTCGGCACGCCGAAGATGGGTTTCCTCAAGGGCCAGGTCATCCGCGTCGACAGCCAAGGCTGCGAGGTGCAACTGGACGCCGGCACCCTGATCAGCCTGCCGTTGAGCGGCGCCACCCTGAGCGTGGGCAGCGCGGTAACCCTGGGCATTCGCCCGGAACATCTGGAAATCGCCGCGCCAGGGCAAACCACCCTGACCGTGACCGCTGACGTTGGCGAGCGCCTGGGCAGCGACACCTTCTGCCACGTCATCACCCGCAACGGCGAACCGCTGACCATGCGTATCCGTGGCGACATGGCCAGCCAATACGGCGAAACGCTGCAGTTGCACCTGGACCCGGCGCACTGCCATCTGTTCGACACCGATGGCGTAGCCGTGGCCCGTCCACTGCGCGCTGCCGCCTGATTCCGTGAGTATTTCCAGATGAAATTGAATAAAGCCAACCTCACCCAACTGGCGCCCGAAGTGCAGGTGCCGACCTACGCGCTTGCCGATATCCGCCAGGGCATCGCGCACATTGGCGTCGGCGGTTTCCACCGTGCGCACCAGGCGTTCTACACCGATGCCCTGATGAACACCGGCGAGGACCTGGACTGGGGCATCTGCGGCGTCGGCCTGCGCAGTGAAGACCGCAAGGCCCGCGATGACCTGGCCGGCCAGGATTATTTGTTCACCCTGTATGAACTGGGCGACACCGACGACACGCAAGTGCGCGTGATCGGCTCGATCAGCGACATGCTGCTGGCCGAAGACGGCGCCCAGGCGCTCATCGATAAACTTGCCAGCCCCCAGATCCGCATCGTCTCGCTGACCATCACCGAAGGCGGCTACTGCATCGATGACAGCAACGGCGAGTTCATGGCCCACCTGCCGCAGATCCAGCATGACCTGGCGCACCCGAGGGCACCGAAAACCGTGTTCGGCTTTATCTGCGCTGCGCTCACCCAGCGCCGCGCAGCTGGCACCCCGGCCTTTACGGTGATGTCCTGCGATAACCTGCCTCACAACGGCGCCGTCACCCGCAAGGCCTTGCTGGCCTTCGCCGCCCTGCACGACGCGGGCCTGCATGACTGGATCAAGGCCAACGTGAGCTTCCCGAATGCCATGGTTGACCGCATCACGCCAATGACCAGCACCGCCCACCGCCTGCAACTGCACGACCAGCACGGGATCGACGATGCCTGGCCGGTGGTGTGCGAGCCGTTTGTGCAGTGGGTGCTGGAAGACAAATTCGTCAACGGCCGCCCGGCCTGGGAAAAGGTCGGCGTGCAGTTCACCGATGACGTCACGCCTTATGAAGAAATGAAGATCGGCCTGCTCAACGGCAGCCACCTGGCCCTCACGTACCTGGGGTTCCTCAAGGGCTACCGGTTCGTTCACGAGACCATGAACGACCCCCTGTTCGTGGCGTATATGCGCGCCTACATGGACCTGGACGTCACGCCGAACCTGGCGCCGGTACCTGGTATCGACCTGACCGAATACAAGCAGACCCTGGTGGATCGCTTTTCCAACCAGGCGATTGCCGACCAGTTGGAGCGCGTATGCTCCGATGGTTCATCGAAGTTTCCCAAGTTCACCGTGCCGACCATCAACCGCCTGATTGCCGACGGCCGCGACACGGACCGTGCCGCCCTGGTGGTGGCGGCCTGGGCGCTGTATTTGAAAGGCGTGGATGAAAACGGCGCGCACTACAGCATCCCGGACCCACGGGCAGCGTTCTGCCAGGAGCTGGTGAGCGATGACGCGCTGATCAGCCAGCGGTTGCTGGGGGTGGAAGAGATTTTTGGCACGGCTATTCCCAAGTCGGCGGCGTTTGTGGCAGCGTTCGAACGTTGCTACGAAAGCCTGCGCGACAAAGGCGTCACAGCCACACTGCAAAACCTCCTGAACAAACCGGATTAAACATGTGGGGCTGGCTTGCCTGCGATAGCGGTGGTCCAGTCAACCCTGCGGTGACTGCCAGACCGCTATCGCAGGCAAGCCAGCTCCCACATTGACCGTATTTTCAATCCAACAATAAGACTGCTGAGCACTCCATCATGACCCAGCAAAACCTCTACCTCGGCATCGACTGCGGCACCCAGGGCACCAAGGCCATCGTCCTCGATGCGTCCAGCGGCAAGGTGCTGGGCCTGGGCGCAGCGGCGCACACCTTGATCAGCGGCGCCAATGGCCGTCGTGAACAACACACCCAGGAGTGGCTGGACGCCTTCACCGCTGCCACCCATCGCGCCCTGCAACAGGCCGGCGTGGATGGCCAGGACATCCTCGGCATCGGCGTATCCGGCCAGCAACACGGCCTGGTGTTGCTGGATGATCAAGGCCAAGTGCTGCGCCCGGCCAAGCTGTGGTGCGACACCGAAACCACGGCAGAGAACGACCGGCTGCTGCACCATCTGGGCGGCGAACGCGGCTCTCTGGAGCGCCTGGGCGTGGCCATCGCACCAGGCTACACGGTGTCCAAGCTGCTCTGGACCCGTGAACAGCACCCGGACGTCTTCGCGCGCATTGCCCATATCCTGCTGCCCCACGACTACCTCAACTACTGGCTCACCGGCCGCGCCTGCGCCGAGTATGGCGATGCGTCGGGTACCGGTTACTTCAACGTGCGCCGCCGGGAATGGGATGTGGCGTTGCTCCAGCACATCGACCCCAGTGGCCGCCTGCAAGCCGCTTTGCCGACACTGATCGAGGCCGACCAAGCGGTGGGCACGATCCTGCCGGCCATTGCCGAGCGCCTGGGCATCAACCCCGACGCGGTGGTGTCCAGTGGTGGCGGTGACAATATGATGGGCGCCATTGGCACCGGCAATATCGCCCCCGGCGTGATCACCATGAGCCTGGGCTCGTCGGGCACCGTGTATGCCTTTGCCGACCAGCCAAACATCAGCCCCCAAGCCTCGGTGGCGACCTTCTGCTCCTCCAGCGGCGGTTGGCTGCCGCTGATCTGCACCATGAACCTGACTAACGCCACCGGGGTGATTCGCGAGCTGTTCGAACTGGACCTCGACACCTTCAACGCCCTGGTCGAACAGGCACCCATCGGCGCCGATGGCGTGAGCATGCTGCCGTTTCTCAACGGCGAACGCGTACCCGCCCTGCCCCACGCCACCGGCAGCCTGCAGGGCCTGACCATGACCAACCTGACCCGCGCCAACCTGTGCCGCGCGGTGGTCGAAGGCACCACCTTCGGCCTGCGTTATGGCCTGGACCTGCTGCGCCAGACCGGCCTGCAAAGCCAGAGCATCCGCCTGATCGGTGGCGGCTCGAAAAGCCCGCTGTGGCGGCAGATGGTCGCCGATATCATGCACACCGAAGTGGTGTGTACCGAACAGAGCGAGGCCGCCGCCCTGGGCGCGGCGATCCAGGCGGCGTGGTGCCAGAGCGGCGAACCGCTGGCCAGCCTGTGCGACAAATGCGTGAGCATTGACCCGGCCAGCCGCACCTTACCCGTGGCCGCCAATGTCAGTGCCTATCAACAAGCGTATCAGCGTTATCAACAGCACGTGGCAACCCTTTAAGAGCGAGCAACTATGTATCTGGTGTGTGGTGAAGCGCTGTTTGATTTCTTCAGCGAGGAGGATGCCAGCGGGCAGGCCGCCAAGCTCAATTACAAGGCGATTGCCGGTGGCTCGCCGTTCAACGTCGCGGTGGGTTTGCGCCGCCTGGGGATCGAGTCGGGGTTCTTCGCCGGCCTGTCCACCGATTACCTTGGACGGCGCTTGCAGCAAGTACTGAAAGACGAAGGTATCAGCGAACGCTTTCTGGTTGAGTTCGACGCGCCGACCACCCTGGCGATGGTAGCCGTGGGCGCCAATGGCTCGCCGCAGTACAGCTTTCGCGGCGAAGGGTGCGCCGACCGGCAATTGCAACTGACCCACTTGCCACCTTTGGGCGACGAGATTCGCGGGCTGCATGTGGGCTCGTTTTCGCTGGTGGTGCAACCGATTGGTGACACACTGCTCAGCCTGGTCAAGCGTGAAAGCGGCAAGCGCTTGATCAGCCTCGACCCCAACGTGCGCCTTAACCCGCAGCCCGATATTCACCTGTGGCGCGCACGCGTCGCAGAGCTGGTGCAACACGCCGACCTGATCAAGGTCAGCGACGAAGACCTTCACCTGCTCTACCCCGACCAGACACCGGAAAGCGTGCTGCAAGGTTGGCTACACCACCGCTGCCAACTGGTGTTCCTCACCCGTGGTGGCGACGGTGCATCGGTGTTCAGCCGCCAACATGGCACCTGGTCGCAACCTGCGGTCAAGGTGGTGATGGCCGATACGGTGGGCGCTGGTGATACCTTCCAGGCGGCGCTGATTGCGTGGCTCACGGAACAGCAGTTGGATTCGGTTGAGGGGCTGCAAAGCCTCAGTCGCGAGCAGATCGACGCCATGCTGGGCTTCGCGATTCGGGCTGCCGCACTGACCTGCGGCAAGACCGGCCCAGACCTGCCCTATCGTCAACAACTGGCTTGAGCTGAGCGGCCAAAAACTCAAAGTGCCATCACGCAGGCCACGTATTCCGTGGCCTGCGCGCCATGCATAAAAAATTGCGCTACTGGAAAACTGTGCTAAACCCAAAAACAGGAGCAGTTATTACAACAAACCCAGGACACACCCATGCAAAAGCCCAGTGGTTTCTCGACCCGGGCCGTTTTAGCTGTCGGCCTCATCTCACTGCAGTACATGATCCCTCAACCCTCTCATGCCGCCTGCGTTCTCACCCCGGGAACCGGTAACGATACCTACACGTGCGACAGCGGCAGCAGTCCCGGCCTTACCGACCTTTCCGGGGATAACCATCTGACCCTCCCCCCAGGCGGCACCGGCACCATCAACGGTAATGTCACCTTTGGCCCTGGCGTGGATACGGTGCGCATAGAGTCCGGGCAGATCACCGGCGCGGTGCAACAAGGGGCTGGCATCGATGACTTCGTCATGCTCGGTGGGCAAATACAGGCGCTGTTCCAGGGCGATGGGCTCGACACCTTCAGGATGGAGGGAGGCACCATCGTCGATGCCTTTGAGGACGGCGATGTGGCCTACCAGAGCGGTGGCACCATTGGCCGAGTGAATATGAAGCTGGACAAGAACCTTTATGACATGTCCGGAGGCGCCATCCTGGGCAACCTGGTCACCGGTTTTGATACTGACACCATCATCATTTCCGCTGGCAGCATCGGCGGCAATATCAGCACCAGCGGTGGTGACGACAGCATTACCGTGAGTGGCGGCGTGATCAGTGGTGAGATCCGTGCCAGCGTCGGCAACGACACTTTCCGGTGGCTTGACGGTGGGCAGATCAAGTCCTCGGTGTTGATGGGCGATGGTGACGACACCGCCCTGCTGCGCGGCTTGAATGAAAGCCTGCTGGCCACCACACCCTCCGTCGATGGTGGCCTGGGCAACGATGAATTGACCTTCGACACAACGACATCCAGCACCGCGGCCCGCTATATCGGCTGGGAGACCGTCAACCTCACCAACCACTCACGCCTGGACCTGGCCGGGGATTTTTTCCTCGGTGACAGTGGCAGCAATACCGGCACGTTCAACATCGACGGCAGCAGTACCCTGGCCGTGACCCAAGGCAGCATCCGCCCCTACACCGCCGGGCAACTGGCGACGCTCAATAACGCCGGCACTGTCGACATGACCACCGACAACAGCGCGACCAGCGTATTGACGGTGCATGGCAACTACGTGGGCAACAACGGCCAGTTGCACCTGCAGACCGTACTGGGCGCCGAAAACTCTGCCACCGACAAGCTGGTAGTGTCCGACGGCAGTATCAGCGGTCACACCCAACTGAGCGTCAGCAACCTCGGCGGCGTCGGCGGGCTAACGCAGAACAATGGCATCGAGGTGGTCCAGGCGCTCAACGGCGCCGTCAGCACCAACGATGCGTTCGCCTTGAAGGGCTCGGTCTCCGCCGGAGCTTATGAATACCTGCTGTTCAAGGGCGGCACCACCGCCAATACAGAAAACAGCTGGTTCCTTCGTTCCTCGGTGGTGGCCGTGCAACCGCCTGCGGTCCCACCCGTACCGCCGACACCGCCCGTGGTGGTGCCGGTGCCGCCGATACCCGCCACTCCACCTGTAGTGGATTCGGATGAACCTTCTGTGGAACCACCCACTGCGCAACCGCAGCCCCCGATCGAGCCTGCCGCGCCACCGCCCAGCCAAGTCGCCGCGGCCACGTCGCCGCAATCGGCGGCGAGTAACCCTGTGCTTCCCACCGCCGTGGCGGGTGCCGCGCCGATTCCACTGTATCGCCTGGAAGTTCCGGTCTACTCCGTAGACATCCCCGCAGCGCAACTGATGACGTTGCAGGCTCTGGGCACCTTCCATGAACGCCAGGGCGAGCAAAGCCTGCTGACCGAGACCGGTGCAGTGCCGGCAGGTTGGGGCCGCGCCTATGGCAGTGATTTCAACAAAAGCTGGTCGGGCACCGTGGCGCCGAGTTTTGACGGCACGGTCAAGGGCTATCAGGTTGGCCATGACCTTTACGCCGCCGAAACCAGCGGCGGGCAGACGCAACGCCTTGGCCTCTTTATCGGCCAGAGCCGCCTGCGCGGCGACGTGAAGGGCTTTGCAATGGGCTGGCAGAACCATCGCTCCGGGCGGGTCAAACTCGACGGCGACAACTTCGGCGCTTACTGGACACTCACCGATCCGACCGGCTGGTACGTCGACCTGGTGGCCATGGGTACCCGCCTGGATGGCGACAACAAGTCCGACCGAGGGGTGAAGATGGATACCAAGGGCCACGCCTTGGCGTTATCCGCCGAGGCCGGCTACCCGTTCAGGCTGTCCGAGCATTGGGAGATGGAACCTCAGGCCCAAGTCATCGGACAGAAGATCGATCTGGACAGTCAGCACGATGGCATTTCCAAGGTCTCTTTCGACTCCCAGGAGTATTGGACCGGCCGCATCGGCGCACGCCTCAAGGGCCGCTATCTGGTCAGCAACACACCCGTGGAGCCGTACCTACGGGCGAATGTCTGGCACACCTTCGGCGGTAGCGACACGGTGACGTTCGACAAGGTGGACCGGATCAAGAGCGATCACAAGTCCTCCACGGCTGATATTGGTGTCGGTGTTGTAGCTCAATTGTCATCCGCGTTCAGCGTTTATATGGAGGGTAACTATGGCACCCAACTGGACGACAACAACTTTGAGGGTGTCAGTGGCAATCTCGGCGTAAGAGTGCGCTGGTAAACAGGAAGGACGTCAACATTGGGCCTGGCAACTACCAGGCCCATGGGGTCAACTTACACTCAAGCATCCGCTAGTAATAACCGCGCGCGCCGGCTCGTTGCAGTACCGGTGCGTGGCTTTGCTTGAGGTCCTCACGCAACCCGGTGATCAGGTTGCAAATCGCTCGACTGCTGTCGAGCTTGTCAGGGTGTATACCTTTGACTTCCAAATCCACCCGGTCCCGGTCGCGGTCGTCGTAGACCTTGATCGTCAACGAGGCATCTTCGGCTTTGGTGCATTCGCACCGTTTAGGCAGGAAACTTCCTTCAATGATGCTGCGAAGCTCTAGTTCTGAAAGCATGGCTAACCTCTCCTTTTTTGAGACTGCCAACAGTTATATGTATCCGACAGGCACTTGCCTGCCACGTCTTGCCAACCCTGGAAGACGCTTTCAATCAGTAAGCCTACTCGGCAAAAACTGTGGTGGTTGTAACCTTTCCTCATAAGCAAACCGCTTGCTCATATTAAAGAAGACAACCTGTTTGGCATCATCGTCGAACTACATCGATTAAACGTTTAACCCGCAGCGTGGGGACCGGCGTTTATGTGGAAATCCTTTTTTCGGCAACATATCGCAACCAATCAACCCATCACCGTTCAGCCGAAGGCGGTTTGCGATAAACATACGAAACATATACGATTCGTATATCAATTAAACACAGTGAACCTTATGGGCATCGTCAAGATCACCGATCAGCTGCACGAACAACTGCGCCTGGCCAGCGCCGCCATGGACCGCTCCATCAACGCCCAGGCCGAGTTCTGGATCAAGATCGGCCTGCTCGCCGAACTCAACCCGCACCTGCCCTACAACGAGCTGATCAACAAGCTGTTGCTGGACAAACCCGACCTGATCCGAGGGCGCAGCTGATGATCAAGACTCCCGCACAATTGGCCGTAATGCGTGAAGCCGGGCGCCTGTTGGCGCAAGTCTTCGACATGCTCGACGGCTTCGTCGCCGCCGGCCGCTCTACCCTGGAGCTGGACAGCGCCGTCGAAGCCTTCATCCGCAATGACCTCAAGGCCCGCCCTGCCAGCCTTGGGCAGTACGACTACCCCTTCTGCATCAACACCTCGATCAACGAAGTGGTGTGCCACGGCATGCCCAGCGCCAAGCAATTGCTCAAGGACGGCGACATCATCAACATCGACATCACCCTGGAAAAAGGCGGCTTCATTGCCGACTCCAGCAAGATGTACATGATCGGCAACGTGACGCCCAAGGCCAGGCGCCTGGTGGACATGACCTTCGAGGCGATGTGGGCCGGTATACGCCAGGTCAAGCCCGGGGCGCGTCTGGGCGATATCGGCCATGCTATCCAGAGCCATGCGCAAGCCAACGGCTACAGCGTGGTGCGCGAATACTGCGGCCACGGCATCGGCCGACAAATGCACGAAGAACCGCAAATTCTGCACTTCGGCCGGCCGGGCACCGGCCTGGAACTGCGCGAAGGCATGGTGTTTACCATCGAACCGATGCTTAACCAGGGCAGCGCCAAAACCCGCAGCCTGAAAGACGGCTGGACGGTAGTCACCAAGGACAACAGCCTCTCGGCGCAATGGGAACATACCGTGGCGGTGACGGCGGATGGGTTTGAGGTGTTGACCTTGCAAGCCACTCAAAACCTTCACACCTTGTAGGAGCGAGCTTGCTCGCGAAGGCCTCAAGGACTGCGCGTTAAACCAGGCTACCCACTTCTTCGTTGACGTTTTTCGCGAGCGAGCTCGCTCCTACAGTGGCCTTGGCTTCAAGCTCGCGCACCAGCGGCAATACGCGTTTGCCGAAATACTCCACTTCTTCCTGGAAGTGCAGAAAGCCTGCCAGCACCAAGTCCACACCCACGGCCTTGAGTGCCACGATGCGCTCGGCGATCTGCTGCGGGGTGCCGATCAGGTTGGTCTTGAAGCCATCGTTGTATTGCACCAGGTCCTCAAAGCTGGACTTGGCCCAGTTCCCCTCGCCCTCCGGCGACGCCTTGCCCGCTTGCCTGGCCGCGTCACCAAAGGCGTTGACCGCCTCCGGGTCGGCTTGGTCGATGATCTGTGCCAGCACCGCACGTGCCTCCTCCTCCGTGTCGCGGGCGATCACGAAGGCGTTCACGCCCACCTTCACCGAATGCTGGTTGGCAGCGGCCTTGGCGCGGATATCATCGACCTGGGCCTTGACCCCTTCAGACGTGTTGCCATTGGTGAAATACCAATCCGACACCCGCGCCGCCATGTCCCGAGCCGCCCGCGAACTGCCACCCTGGAAGATTTCCGGCTGGCCCAGGGGTTTGGGCTTGAGGGTGTATTGGTTGAACCGATAGAAATCGCCCTTGAAGGTGAAATCGTCCTGGGTCCAGATGCCTTTGAGAGCACGGATAAACTCTTCGGAACGCCGATAGCGCTCATCATGCTCCAACCAATGCTCGCCAATGGCCTGGAACTCGCCCTTGAACCAGCCACTGACGATATTCACTGCAATACGGCCATTGGTCAGTTGGTCGATGGTCGCCAATTGCTTGGCCGCCAACGCCGGTTGCCACGGCCCGGGCAGGATCGCCGCGATGACCTTGAGGGTGGTGGTCGCCGCCAGCAACGCATGGCTGAACGCCACAGACTCATGCTGGTTCTCGGCACCGTAACCTGCGGTGAAGCGAATCTGCGTCAAGCCATACTCAAAACCCGCCGCCTCCGCCAGTTGCGCCAGTTTGCGGTTGTAATCAATTCCCCAGTGGGTGCGTTGTTCAATCTTGCTGACGACCAACCCACCGCTGACGTTGGGCACCCAATAGGCAAATTTCACGGCTTGCTGACTCATCGGACGGTACCTCGTACAGGGGATTTACAAGGGCTTACGCAGCAAGCGTGCCAGGGGCAGGCAAATGCCCGTAGCCTGGGGGTTGCGGAAAAAAAGGGGGATTGAAGCGATGGCTTGCCAGTGTCTGGGATCGCAGCAGTTTGTGGATCTGCTGTTGCTGGAGCAACAGTTGCGACCAGCACCAAGCGTAACCACGATGCGAAGCGAGTCGCTCTTGATCTTGCTCTTGATCTGCTTTTGATCTTAAGCGCCCCGTTAAACCACGCTGGCCGGAATTCGACAGGGATTTGGGGGGTAAACCGGCAGGGATGCCGGTTTAGCTGCCCCGCGCCATGGATGGCGCGTGGCGGCGGCCCCCCAAATCACTGGCGGATTACGGGCACACCGAGCCTGAGCGAGGTGCCGAGTGGTGGGGCAAGAGCCCTTTTGGTTACTTTTGGGGCTCTTTTCCAAAAGTGACCCGCTGTTGAACTGCCCCCCAAAAGTTGGACAGGAGACGCTATTGATTTAGTGCCTGGGTCCGAAACTGTACCGGACTCAAGCCATTCAGTCTGAGGCTTATGCGGTCTTGGTTGTAGTAGGTGATGTAATCCT
>NZ_WJZD01000061.1:0-16794 GCF_021609665.1 Pseudomonas sp. PA-1-3F
CTATTGGGGGCGCTTCGCACCCCAGCGGGAGCAAGCTCCCTCGCCACAAAAGCCCTCCCACACTAGGATCATGTTCATTCCTTATTTTTTGTGAAACGCCGCAAATCCAGGGTCATTGGCAACTCATCGTTTACCGTTACAGTCGGCACTGGCAGCTTGCCCGGGCTATGCCCCAAGCGGAAAAAACGCGCCATACGCCGGCTCTCCGCCTCATTGGCATTCACCGGCAGGCTGTCGTAATTGCGCCCGCCCGGGTGCGCCACATGGTATTGGCAGCCACCCAACGAACGCTGCATCCAAGTGTCGAGCAGGTCAAATACCAGCGGCGCATGCACGGGGATGGTCGGTTGCAAGCAGTTGGCCGGTTGCCAGGCGCGGTAACGCACGCCCGCCACGAACTCGCCGACGCGGCCGGTTGGTTGCAGCGGCACCGGCACGCCATTGCAGGTCAGCAGGTAGCGTTGCGGTGGCAACCCGCTCAACTTCACTTGCAGGCGCTCCAGGGACGAATCCACATACCGCACCGTGCCACCCACTGCGCCCTCCTCGCCCAGCACATGCCAAGGCTCCAAGGCCTGGCGCAGTTCCAGTTCGATACCGCTGACGGCGTAGTCGCCCACCTTGGGGAAACGAAACTCCAGATGCGCCGCGAACCATTCGGCACGCAGCGGGTAGCCGGCCGCGTTCAGCTCGACGATCACGTCGGCAAAGTCCTGCTCGATAAAGTGCGGCAACAGGAAACGGTCATGCAGTTCAGTGCCCCAGCGCGCCAGCTTCGGCGGCGCATAGGGCTCGCGCCAGAACCGCGCGACCAGCGCCCGCAGCAACAACTGCTGGGTCAGGCTCATGCGCGCATGGGGGGGCATTTCAAAGGCGCGCAGTTCCAGCAGCCCCAGGCGGCCAGTGGCGCCGTCGGGTGAGTAAAGTTTGTCGATACAGAATTCGGCGCGATGGGTATTACCCGTCACGTCGATCAGCAGGTTGCGCAACAGGCGATCCACCAACCACCGCGGGCACTCCTCGCCCGGTGCAGGCATCTGCGCGAAGGCGATTTCCAGTTCATACAGCGCATCGTTGCGCGCCTCATCTACCCTGGGCGCCTGGGAGGTGGGGCCGATAAACAGTCCGGAGAACAAATAGGACAACGACGGGTGGTTGTGCCAGTAGCTGATCAGGCTGCGCAGCAGGTCCGGTCGGCGCAGGAAGGGCGAATCCTTGGGCGTCGCACCGCCCAGTACGAAGTGGTTACCGCCACCGGTGCCGGTATGGCGCCCATCGATCATGAACTTCTCGGTGGTCAGGCGGGTTTGCCGGGCCTCTTCGTAGAGGAATTCGGTGCGTTCTACCAACTCGTCCCAGGTGGCGGACGGCTGTACGTTGACCTCGATGACACCGGGATCTGGCGTGACCCGGAAATTGCTCAGGCGCGTATCCGCTGGCGGCTCGTAGCCCTCCAGCAGTACCGGGCAATGCAGCTCTTCGGCGGTGGCCTCAATGGCAGTCACCAGCTCCAGGTAATCCTCGATGCGCTCCAGCGGCGGCATAAACAGGTACAGGCGGCCTTCCCGTGCTTCGGCGCACAGCGCGGTACGGGTCAGCCAGTCGGCGGACTCGTCGACCTTGGGCACACGCTCGTCGTCCGGGGCCGGCTCGCCATGGCTGCGCAATTGCGCCGCAGTGGGAAGCTCGGGCTGGTCCTGGTTCGGGTCGGTGGGGTGTATGAACGGATACTCAGCCGCCGTCACCCAGGGCTGGGAAGCCAAGGGCAGCCGGTAACCCAGCGGCGAATCACCCGGCACCAACCGGCAATGGTTGTCGCGCAGATACCAACGCCCACTCTGCCAGCGATCATTGGCCGCAGTACGTGCCAGCGGCAGCACCTGGCCGATGACTTTATCCAGGCCCTGGCTGAACACTTTGCGCAGGCGCTCACGCTCCAGGTCGTCGCTCAGGCGCGGGTCCTGGGCGGTGACGTTCTGGGGCAGCGCCCCTTCGCGCCACAGGTAGTAGAAATTGTCCTCGAACGCCGGGAACACAAAGCGCGCCGGCAGTTTCAGGCGCTCGGCGACGCTGGCCAGGAAACGCCCGGCCATCACCCCATCGGCGCCGTAGTCTTCTTGCTCATCGGCGATCAGTGCGCTGTTGTGCCAGATCGGCACCCCGTCGCGGCGCCAGTAGCAATTGAGCGACCAGCGCGGCAGTTGCTCGCCGGGGTACCACTTGCCTTGGCCGAAATGCACCAGGCCCTTGGGCGCATAGTGCTGGCGCAGGCGCTGGAACAGCTCGGCCGACAGGCGACGCTTGTCCGGGCCCAGGGCTGCGGTGTTCCATTCGGCGCCGTCTGGGTCGTCAATAGAGACGAAGGTCGGCTCGCCGCCCATGGTCAGGCGTACGTCGTCCTTGAGCAGGTCGCCGTCGATCTGCCGGCCCAGGGCCTGGATCGCCAACCATTGTTCTTCGGTGTAGGGCTTGGTCACCCGTGGCGCTTCCCAGATGCGCTCTACCGACATCTCATGGGTGAACTCGCATTCGCACGGCTCAACCAACCCACTGATGGGCGCGGCAGACGATGGATCGGGGCTGCAGGCCAAGGGGATATGCCCTTCACCGGCGAACAACCCGGACGTGGCATCCAGGCCAATCCAGCCAGCGCCGGGCAGATACACTTCGCACCAGGCGTGCAGGTCGGTGAAGTCCACCTCGGTACCGGACGGGCCGTCGAGGGCTTTGACGTCAGCGGTGAGCTGTATCAGGTAACCAGAGACAAATCGAGCCGCCAACCCGAGGTTGCGCAGCAATTGCACCAACAACCAGGCCGAGTCGCGGCAGGAGCCGGACGCGTTTTCCAGGGTAAATTCCGGGGTTTGCACACCCGGCTCCATGCGAATCAGGTAACCGATATCGGCGGCCAGGCGCTGGTTGAGGCCGACCAGGAAATCCACAGCAGGCAGCGACGTGCGGTCGATACCGGCCAGGTAGGCGGCAAACCTTGGCGTCAGCGGCAAGGTTTCCAGGTACGGCGCCAGCTCGCGCTGCTCATCGGCGGCGTAGCTGAACGGGATTTTTTCGGCGTAGGGTTCGAGAAAAAAATCGAACGGGTTGAACACGGCCATCTCGGCGACCAGGTCGACCTCAATGCGCAACTCGTCAGTCTTTTCCGGGAACACCAGGCGCGCCAGATAATTGCCCTGGGGGTCTTGCTGCCAGTTGATGAAATGCTGCTCGGGCAACACCTTCAGCGCGTAGGACAGTATTCGCGTACGGCTATGGGCTGCCGGGCGTAGCCGAACGATCTGTGGGCCGAGTTCGACAGCACGGTCGTAGCGGTAATGCGTAACGTGGTGCAACGCGACATGAATCGACACGGCGGCCTCCTGCGAGCCAGGGCATAAGCACAACGCGCGCAAGACTTATGCCACAGCAGCAGTCATTGCACTAAAACGTCAGGCCCGGTGCAGTACAGCACCAAAACGGCGCCAACGTTGTGGCTATGGTGCAGGCGCTGCACACATTTGTAGCGCCGGGCTGAGGGCAGGTGGTGAATCTACCCAATCAATGGTGTTTGTGTTGGGCAATCATGGCCTGGCGCAGGCAGCGGACTTCGACCAGTTTCTGGCGCATTTCACGGTGGCGTTTGCTGTTGAACAGCAGTAGCCCAATTAATGGAAACACCAGGCTCAAGGCATATACCACCCCGTTCGGTTGATCATTGAGTGTTGGCAATACACCCAGAAAGCATACCCCCAGCAGCAACACTAGCGGCCAAATCCATTGGGGACGCCCGCGTGCGATCATGAAATTGCAGTGCACAATGACTAGCGTGAGTGCGATACCCGCCAGGAAGGAGTATTTGGCATTATCTGCCATGGACAGGCTTGGCATATAGCTATCGAAGAACACCGGAACCGCAAACACGAGGGTGAAAATGCAGACGAATATCGCCCCCATAAAGACGGGGAAATACGTCGACAGAAAACTGCGAATGCTAGGCAGCTCGTTCATTGTTCGGCCTCCTCATACAGACCTATGGCAATTGTGCGTACGTTCCCTGACACCGCACTACCGGTAAAACCGATGGCTGCGCCCAACGCATCCTTGATCTGCGTGACCGTTACATGCTTGACCTCGGTGGGCGTGAACCGCTTAGGCAACTCGCCCGACAACTGCTTTAACTTGATCATCTTGGACGTCAAGCGTGGGTCGTTGATGCTCAGCAGCTCTTTGGTCAACTTGGCGCGCTCCTGTCGATTCAGGCCCCTGAGCACCTCTCTCACACTTTTCCCGGTAGAGGCCTTATTCAGCCGCACCAGCTTGACCGTTGCCAATGCCGATGAACCCACCCCAACCAACGACGCCGCATCCAGGGCAATCATGGTGTATTGGTACCACTCCTCACTGTCGAGCTGATCATTGCGCGCGGGGTTGCGGATCTCATTGACGGTGCGATAGCCGCTGGCAAAGCACTGCACAGAACTGGCTGCCGCGGCCGTATAGCCGAGCGCCACGACCACCGAACTGGCCCCCGCCGAAAACGGAACTGCGACGGAACCACTGAGCACCACGATCCAACCGATAACCGCGCCGGCACACGATAGCGTGGTATTGACCGCTTCGCCCACCAAGCGGGACTCACGCGGATTGTCTTGCACCTGCTGAGCGAATTGCGTTGGCGCGATGTACTTCTGCGCCTCACGCAGGATCAAACGCTTGGGTGCGATGCTGCAGATGGGCTGAAATTCGCGCAGGGTGACAACGTTGAAATCGGCATCGATATACACAACACCTGCACCGACAATGGCGGGGTCTGCATCGATGGCGGCGAACAGCCGTGGCAGGTTTATCAGGCTCTCGATGCGCTGGCGCGCCATAAATTGAGAGCGGTTGGAATCCGTGCCGATGTTGAACAAGGAGTTGCCCATAAGTGTTCTTCCTTGAAATTGAGAGTGCCGCGACCGGCCTCATCGCAGGCAAGCCAGCTCCCACACTTGAAATGCATTCCCCTGTGGGAGCTGGCTTGCCTGCGATAGCAATCTGATGGGCGCCACCCTAACAAACAGGCCACCTACCGCCAATAAACCTACCTAATCAACGGGCCTTGCGTTGCGCAATCACCGCCCGACGCAGGTGACGTATTTCGAGTAACCGCTGCCGCATTTCACAATGGCGCTTACTGTTGAGCAGCAACAAACCCAGCAGCGGGAACAGCACCGCCGAGCCGTACACCAGGGTATTGAGGCCGTATTGAATCATCGGCAACACGAACAGCAGGCAACACACCAGGTAGCCCGCCACCAGCCGGGTCGCCCAGGGATACCCGCGTGCAATCATCACATTGCCAAACACCAACACTGCCACCAGCACCAGGATTGCAGCCCCGGAGTAGTTGGCCTTGAGCGCCGGTTCAACCCCGCGCAAATAGGTTACGCCCGCCGTGGAGACAGCCACCGAACCAGAGAAAATCGCCATGAAGATGGTGCCCATGAACACCGGAAAATAACGCGCAAGGAAACTGCGCCTATCGGGAAACCCCTTCATTCCGTCAGTTCCTCATACAGGCCAATGGCAAGCGTCGACGCCGAGCCGACGTGACCGGTTCGATAGCTGCCCCAGATACCCAACATGCCGCCCAAGGCGTCCTTGAGCTGGGTGAGCGTGGCATGACGAATTTCCGTGGAGCTGTAGCGCTTGGGCAATGTGCCGGCGCGCTGCTGCAACTTGAGCAGCTTGGGGGTCAGGCTTGGGTCTTTGAGACTGAGCAATTCCTGGGTCAACTTCTTGCGCTCCTGGCGATTCAAGCCCTTGAGCAATTCATACCAGCTCTTGCCCAACGCAGCGGCTTTTTTGGCCTTGAGCAGCCTTAATGTGGTGAAGGCTCCCGTTCCGATCCCGACCAACGACGCGGCATCGAGAATCGGTGACACCGCGCCGTACCACTGGGCGTCGTCCATACGGTCGTTGGCTTGCGGGTCAAGGATCTCGTTATAGGTACGGGCCACGCCAAACCCGCACTGCGCACTGCTGGCCAGCGCCGCTGTGACACCAATACCCACCACAAAAGCACTGGCGCCGGCGGTGAAGGGTACGGCGACGCTGCCACTGAACACCACGATCCAACCGATCACCGCCGCCCCACAGGAAAGCCCCATATCAAAGGCCTCCTTCTGGAGTCGCCCTTCACGGGGGTCGGTCTTCACCTGCTCGACAAACTGCGCCGGCGAGATGTACTTCTGCGCCTCGCGCAAAATGACGCGCTTGGGTTTGATGCTGCAGATGGGCTTGAATTCGCGCAGGGTGATCACGTTGAAGTCGGCGTCGATGTACACCACGCCAGCGCCGACGATGCTGGGGTCGGCGTCAATGACGGCGAACAGCCGCGGCAGGTTGATCTGGCTCTCAATGCGCTGGCGCGCCATGAATTGGGAGCGGTTGGAGTCCATGCCGATGTTGAGCAAGGGGTTGCCCATAAGTGTTCTTCCTTGAAATCGAGAGTGCCCAGACCGGCCTCATCGCAGGCAAGCCAGCTCCCACGCTTGAAATACATTCTCCTGTGGGAGCTGGCTTGCCTGCGATAGCAATCTAATGGGCGCCACCTTACCAAACAGACTCACCACCGACCAGAAAGCAAAACGCCAGCACGAGGCTGGCGTTTTGCATTTCAGACGTCGATCACCGCGGTACAACCGGCTTGCGCGTAGGCTTGCCGCCCTTGCCCTTGGCCGCATCGCTGCGCTCTTTGGCCGCCTGCTTATTGCGCGCCTGGGCCGCAGCCTTGGCTTGCTCGCGCTTGTCCCACGGGTTGCTGCCGTCGCTGCCACGGGGTGGCAGGCCGGTGTGCTGGGTGAGGATCCTGGTGGTGGTTTCCTTGGCGACCTTATGGCTGCCGGCCGGCGTCGAGTTCTTGCGCCGGGCGCTCTGGTAGCTGTCGGTGGACGGCTGGTGCAGCGGGATCAACTGGTCCTTGCCCGACCCGATCAGGTCGGCACGGCCCATGCGGGTCAATGCTTCACGCAGCATCGGCCAGCCCTTCGGGTCGTGGTAACGCAGGAACGCCTTGTGCAGGCGGCGCTGCTCCTCGCTCTTGACGATGGTCACCGCGTCGCTCTTGTAGGTGACCTTGCGCAGCGGGTTTTTGCCCGAGTGGTACATCGCGGTGGCGGTGGCCATCGGCGACGGGTAGAACGCCTGCACCTGGTCGGCACGGAAGCCGTTGCCCTTGAGCCACAGGGCCAGGTTCATCATGTCTTCATCGGTGGTACCCGGGTGGGCGGCGATGAAGTACGGGATCAGGTACTGCTCCTTGCCCGCTTCCTTGGTGTACTTCTCGAACATGCGCTTGAACTTGTCATAGCTGCCAATGCCCGGCTTCATCATCTGGTTGAGCGGACCTTCCTCGGTGTGTTCCGGGGCGATCTTGAGGTAACCACCGACGTGGTGGGTGACCAGCTCTTTGACGTATTCCGGCGACTCGACGGCCAGGTCGTAGCGCAGGCCGGAAGCGATCAGGATCTTCTTCACACCCGGCAACGCACGGGCGCTGCGGTACAGCTGGATCAACGACGAGTGGTCGGTGTTCAGGTTCGGGCAGATGCCAGGGAACACGCACGACGGCTTGCGGCACGCGGATTCGATTTCCGGGCTTTTGCAGGCGATGCGGTACATGTTCGCCGTCGGGCCGCCGAGGTCGGAGATCACGCCGGTGAAGCCCGGCACTTTGTCGCGGATTTCTTCGATCTCGCGAATGATCGACTCTTCGGAACGGTTCTGGATGATGCGGCCTTCGTGCTCGGTGATCGAGCAGAAGGTGCAGCCGCCGAAGCAGCCACGCATGATATTCACCGAGAAACGGATCATATCGTAGGCCGGGATCTTCTCCTTGCCATACGCCGGGTGCGGTACGCGGGCATAAGGCATGCCGAACACGTAGTCCATTTCTTCGGTAGTCATCGGAATGGGCGGCGGGTTGAACCACACGTCAACTTCACCGTGCTTCTGCACCAGGGCGCGGGCGTTGCCTGGGTTGGTTTCCAGGTGCAACACGCGGTTGGCGTGGGCATAGAGCACCGCGTCGCCGCGGACTTTTTCCACCGATGGCAGGCGGATCACGGTCTTGTCACGGGTCATGCGCGGGCTGGCCAGGATCTGCACAACCTTGGCTTCTTCCGGATCATCCACCGGCCCCTTTTCCTGCTCGATGGCGCAGGCCTGGGTGTCCTGTGTGTTGACGTACGGGTTGATGATCTTGTCGATCTTGCCCGGACGGTCGATGCGCGTGGAATCCACTTCGTACCAACCGGCCGGCGTATCACGGCGGATGAACGCGGTACCGCGCACATCGGTGATGTCTTCGATCTTGTGGCCCCACGACAAACGCTGGGCAACTTCGACGATGGCCCGCTCGGCGTTGCCGTACAGCAGGATATCGGCGGTGGCGTCGATCAGGATCGAGTTGCGCACGCGGTCCTGCCAGTAGTCGTAGTGGGCGATACGACGCAGGGAAGCTTCGATGCCGCCAAGCACGATCGGCACGTTCTTGTAGGCTTCCTTGCAACGCTGGCTGTACACCAGGCTCGCACGGTCGGGGCGTTTGCCAGCCATGCCGCCAGGGGTATAGGCGTCGTCGGAGCGGATTTTCTTGTCGGCGGTGTAGCGGTTGATCATCGAGTCCATGTTGCCGGCCGCGACGCCGAAGAACAGGTTCGGCTCGCCGAGCTTCATGAAGTCGTCTTTGGATTGCCAGTTCGGTTGCGCGATGATCCCGACGCGAAAGCCCTGGGACTCCAGCAGCCGGCCGATGATCGCCATGCCGAACGATGGGTGGTCAACATAGGCATCACCGGTGACGATGATGATGTCGCACGAATCCCAGCCAAGCTGATCCATCTCCTCCCTGCTCATCGGCAGGAATGGCGCAGGACCGAAACATTCGGCCCAGTACTTGGGATAGTCAAATAACGGCTTGGCTGTTTGCATGACGGTGACCGGTGTGAAGATGAAAAATCGCGGGCGCGGAATATAGCACAAATTTTGACCAATTCCGACGGTAGTAGTCGGAATTGTGGTGGCCCCATCGCAGGCAAGCCAGCTCCCACAGGGGAATGCATTCCAAATGTGGGAGCTGGCTTGCCTGCGATGAGGCCATTACAGGCGCTTGAAACTACTCGTCGTCGTCGAAGTTGTAGCTACCCGGCGCCAGGTTCTCGAAACGCGTGTACTTGCCGATGAACGCCAACCGGATAAACCCGATCGGGCCGTTCCGCTGCTTGCCGATGATGATTTCGGCAATGCCCTTGTGTTCCGTCTCGGGGTGGTACACCTCGTCGCGGTACACGAACATGATCACGTCGGCGTCCTGCTCGATCGCTCCGGATTCCCGCAAGTCGGAGTTCACCGGACGCTTGTTGGGACGTTGTTCCAGGGAACGGTTGAGCTGGGACAACGCCACCACCGGGCAGTTGAATTCCTTGGCCAGGGCCTTCAAGGAACGAGAGATTTCAGAAATCTCGTTGGTACGGTTGTCGCCACTGGAACCGGGGATCTGCATCAACTGCAGGTAGTCGATCATGATCAGGGCGATGTCGCCATGCTCACGCACCAGGCGCCGGGTACGCGCGCGCATTTCGGACGGGCTGATACCCGCAGTGTCATCAATGAACAGCTTGCGGTCGTTGAGCAGGTTGACCGCGGAGGTCAGGCGCGGCCAGTCGTCGTCTTCAAGCTGGCCGGAACGCACCTTGGTCTGGTCGATACGGCCAAGCGACGAGAGCATACGCATGATCAACGATTCGCCTGGCATCTCGAGGGAGTACACCAGCACCGCCTTGTCGCTGCGTAACACGGCGTTTTCCACCAGGTTCATCGCGAAGGTGGTCTTACCCATGGACGGACGACCGGCGACGATGATCAAGTCGGACGGCTGCAGGCCGCTGGTCTTTTCGTCGAGGTCGGTGTAACCGGTGGAAATACCGGTAATCGCGGCATCGGTGTTGAACAGGGTGTCGATGCGGTCGATGGCTTTGGTCAGCAGGTCGTTGACGCTGACCGGGCCGCCGGTTTTCGGACGGGCCTCGGCGATCTGGAAGATCTGGCGCTCGGCTTCGTCAAGGATCTCGGCAGCGGTGCGGCCTTCGGGGTTGAAGGCGCTGTCGGCGATTTCGGTGCTGATGCCGATCAACTGGCGCAACGTGGCGCGCTCGCGGACGATCTGGGCATAGGCCTTGATGTTGGCGACGGACGGCGTGTTTTTTGCCAGCTCACCGAGGTAGCCCAGACCACCCACTTGGGAGGTCTGGCCTTCCTTGTCCAACTGCTCGGCCAGGGTTACCACGTCGATCGGTGAGTTCTGGTCGGCCAGCTTGGCGATGGCGCGGAAGATCAGGCGGTGGTCATGACGATAGAAGTCACCGTCCGAGACTTGATCCAGCACGCGTTCCCAGGCGTTGTTGTCCAGCATCAAGCCACCGAGCACGGCCTGTTCGGCCTCGATGGAATGCGGCGGCACCTTCAGGGCAGCGGTTTGCAGATCGTATTGCTCAGGAGCAGAGATTTCGTTCATGGCCACTTGGAATTTGGGGTGTGTAGAAAAACAAAAGGCACGACCTGTAAACAGGATCGTGCCCGATGTTAACCGGCTGGCACGCGAGGTGCCAGTCAGTTAGGTGCGACTTAAGCTGCTACCACGACAACGCGTACGGTGGCTTCAACTTCGGCGTGCAGGTGCACGGCTACGTCGAATTCGCCTACGTTGCGGATGGTGCCGTTCGGCAGACGAACTTCGCTCTTCTGCACTTCAACGCCGGAGGCGGTCAGTGCATCAGCGATGTCGTGGGTACCGATCGAACCGAACAGCTTGCCTTCGTCACCAGCGGTGGCAGTGATAGTCACTTCCAGCTCAGCCAGTTGGGCAGCGCGAGTTTCGGCCGACGCTTTTTTGTCTGCTGCGGCTTTTTCCAGCTCAGCACGACGCTCTTCAAACGCAGCCAGGTTGGCAGCGGTTGCAGCGGTGGCTTTGCCGTATGGCAGCAGGTAGTTACGACCGTAGCCGGCCTTAACGTTCACTTTGTCGCCCAGGTTGCCCAGGTTGGCGACTTTTTCCAGAAGGATCAGTTGCATGTGAAAATCCTCTAACTTTTAACCTTCACCGTTCGCGTTATCGGCGTCTTTCGACGCCAGACGACCGCGAAAATCAATCAGGCTGTCAACAATGGCCAAGACCACGAGTAACGGATAGATCAGCTGCATGAACAGCAACAGCGTGACGTACAACCCCACCAGCCAAAACCTGGCCAGTCGCTTTTGCGCGGCAAGCCCATGAATCAGGGCCAGCCCGGCAAACACCAGCGGTACGCTGCAAATCGGCGCCAGCAAGGCCATCTGTGGGCCGAAGTTCGGCCCGACAACCATGCACGCCAGCAGCAACATCGCCGGCCCCGCTGGGATTCTGATACTGCGAAACTCGCGACCAAAACCACCCGGGTTGTACAACAACGCCTGCCAATAACGCCCAAGAATCAGGCTCAGCACGCTGACGACCTGCAACAAAGCCGCAATAAGGCCGGTCAGGACCGGGGCAATCAGTGACGCAAACCGCGCTCGCTCATCTACCGACAAATGCTGGTAGAGATCCCCGAGGGCCAACGGCAGGATCTTGACGATCTCCTGCGCCAGCGCCTCGATCTGCGGGCGGAAAGCCGCGCCAAGCATCACTGAGTACACCAACCCCAATGCCACGCTGACCAGCAGCGTGCGGACCCAGGACTCACTTGCGCGCAAAACCAACGCAAGGCTCGATGACCCCAGCAGTACCAGAAGTACCCGTGGATCACCCATTTGCAGCCACCAGATCAAGGCCGGCAACAAACCCAGGGCAAGAACGCCAAGGGCGTCCTTCAAACCGCGCCGCAGTAGCACAAGGCAACCTGCGGCAGCACCCAACCAATAAAGCAACGGCAATGCCGCACATCCAGCCACTACCAGAGTGGCCTGCACGCGACCGCGCATGATGAACTCAGCTAAGGCGCGCATGCATTCAATCCCTTACTACTTGTCGACTGCCCGGTCTCAGCGGCCGTGGCTGTCGGTGTAGGCCAGCAGGGCCAGGAAGCGGGCGCGCTTGATAGCGGTGGCCAGCTGACGCTGATAACGTGCTTTGGTACCGGTGATACGGCTTGGAACGATTTTGCCGGTCTCGGATACGTAGGCTTTCAGAGTGTTGAGATCTTTGTAATCGATCTCTTTCACGTCTTCAGCGGTGAAGCGGCAGAATTTACGACGACGGAAGAAACGTGCCATTTGATAGGCTCCTTAAAAGGTCCGTGGATTACTCGTCAGCGTTATCGCTGTTGTCGCTGTCATCACTATCAGCGCTATCAGCGCCTTCGTGCTCAGGACGGTCGCGACGCTCACGGCGCTCACTGCGGTTTTCTTCAGCCTTGAGCATCTCGGATTGGCCAGTAACGGCTTCTTCGCGACGGATGACCAGGTTACGGATCACAGCATCGTTGTAGCGGAAGTTGTCTTCCAGCTCGGCCAGGGCCTTGCCAGTGCACTCAACGTTCAGCATCACGTAGTGAGCCTTGTGAACATTGTTGATTGCGTAGGCCAGTTGACGACGGCCCCAATCTTCCAGACGGTGGATTTTGCCGCCGTCTTCTTCGATCAGCTTGGTGTAACGCTCAACCATGCCGCCGACTTGCTCGCTTTGATCCGGGTGGACCAAAAAGATGATTTCGTAATGACGCATGAATGCTCCTTACGGGTTGTAGCCTGCCGCTCAAAAACGGTCAGACAAGGAGTGAATGACACTTATGGATCTTGCCGCAGGGGAGGCACATCGGTGCCTGCCAGGAAGGCAAGGGGCGCAATTGTAGAGAAGGGGGAGAAGCGGCGCAAGGCAATTGGTGATTATTTGAACAACCCCAAGCACCACAAACACAAATGTAGGAGCGAGCTTGCTCGCGAAAAACTCACAGACACCGCGCTCATTCAGGAAGCCCGCGTTATCGTTGACGTTTTTCGCGAGCAAGCTCGCTCCTACATCAGGATTGGGGCAAGCCCCACATGGTGATTACTTCTTGGGCTTGGCCTTAGCCTTGGCACCACGCTGACGCTGGGCTTCAAATAGGCACACGCCCGTCGCCACCGACACATTGAGGCTGCTGACACTACCGGCCATCGGCAGGTGCACCAGATAATCGCAATGCTCACGGGTCAGGCGGCGCATGCCTTTGCCTTCGGCGCCCATGATCAGGATGGTAGGGCCGGTAAGGTCCTGGTCATAAATGCTGACCTCAGCCTCCCCCGCCGTGCCCACGACCCACAGGCCGCGCTGCTGGAGCTTCTCGAGGGTACGCGCCAGGTTGGTCACGGCCACCAGCGGAATCACTTCCGCCGCACCGCAGGCGACCTTGCGCACCACCGGCGTCAGGGTCGCGGACTTGTCCTTGGGCACGATCACTGCCAGCGCACCGGCAGCATCCGCCGAACGCAGGCAGGCGCCGAGGTTGTGCGGGTCGGTCACGCCGTCCAGCACCAAGAGCAACGGTGCACCTTCGGTACGGTCGAGCAGCTCGTCGAGCATCGCCTCGCCCCACACCTGGCTCGGACTGACATCAGCCACCACACCTTGGTGAACGCCTTCGACCCACACGTCCATTTCACGACGCTCGGCCTGGCCGATGGCAACCTTATTCTGCGTAGCCAACTCGACCAGCGCCTGTACGCGCGGCTCGCTGCGACCTTCGGCCAACCACACCTGCTTGACGCGCTTGGGATGGTGACGCAGCAGTGCTTCTACGGCGTGCACGCCGTAGATTTTTTCCAGACTCATGACTTGGCCTTAGGTTTGCGCGACCCGCCGCTTTTTGCGGGAGCCGAACCCGCTTTTGGCGGGCCTTTACGGTGTTTACTTGGCTTGCTCGACGGCTTTTCCGCCCCGTGGGACTTTCCCCCAGACGCCGCTTTACCACCGCTTTTGGCTTCGTTGAGCAACTGCTGCTTCAACTCGCGGCTCTTGCGCAGCTCGGCGTTTTTCGCCGCCGCGTCGCTTGGGCGGTAGGCTTCAGGGGCCTTGTCCTTGGCGGAAGAACGACGACCAGCCTTGGCAGGTGCAGGCTCGGCCGTGGTTTTTGGGGTGGCCGCTTTGCCTTTGGACGCAGGCGCCGTGGTTTCACCACGTTTTTTACGACCCGCAGGCTCTGCCGGCTTGTCAGGCATGCCGAAGTCGATCTTGCGCTCGTCGAGATCGACACGCATGACCTGCACTTCAACGGTATCGCCCAAGCGGAAGCTGCGACCGGTGCGCTCGCCCGCCAGGCGGTGATGCACAGGATCGAAGTGGTAGTAATCACCCGGCAAGGCGGTGACGTGCACCAGGCCCTCGACGTAGATGTCGGTCAGCTCGACGAACAGGCCAAAGCCGGTCACGGCGGTGATGACACCCGGGAACGACTCGCCCACGCGATCCTTCATGAACTCGCACTTGAGCCAGTTCACCACGTCGCGGGTGGCTTCGTCGGCGCGGCGTTCACTCATGGAGCACTGCTCGCCCAGTTGTTCCAGGGCCGCTTCGTCGTACGGGTAGATCCGTGCTTTCGGAATGGTCATCGCACCGGCGCGCTTGACGTGCGGGGTGTTCTGCTTGGAATGGATCACGCTGCGGATCGCCCGGTGCGTGAGCAAGTCCGGGTAACGGCGAATTGGCGAAGTGAAGTGGGTGTACGCCTCGTAATTCAGGCCGAAGTGGCCCTGGTTATCGGCGCTGTACACCGCCTGGCTCAGCGAGCGCAGCATCACGGTCTGGATCACGTGGTAATCCGGACGGTCCTTGATGCTGGCCAGCAGGGCCTGGTAATCCTTCGGCGTCGGGCCGTCCTTGCCTTTGTGCAGGGACAGGCCGAGTTCGCCGAGGAAGGCGCGAAGTTTTTCCAGGCGCTCCGGCGGGGGGCCGTCGTGCACACGGTACAACGCAGGAATTTCGTGCTTCTTGAGGAACTCGGCAGTGGCCACGTTGGCCGCCAGCATGCACTCCTCGATCAGCTTGTGCGCGTCGTTACGGGTGGTCGGGGTGATCGCCGCAATCTTGCGCTCGGAGCCGAAGACAATGCGGGTTTCCTGGGTTTCGAAATCGATCGCGCCACGGGTATGACGGGCACCCAGCAATACCTTGTACAGCGAGTACAGCTGCTTGAGGTGCGGCACCACGCCAGCGTACTCGGTACGCAGGGCCTTGGCTTCGCTGGTCTTCGGCGTTTCCAGGATGGTGCTGACCTTGTTGTAGGTCAGGCGTGCCTGGGAGTGGATCACCGCTTCGTAGAACTGGTAGTCGGTCATTTCGCCGGTTTTGGAGATGGTCATCTCGCACACCATGGCCAAACGGTCGACTTTCGGGTTCAGGGAGCACAGGCCGTTGGACAGCTGCTCGGGCAGCATCGGGATCACGCGCTCTGGGAAGTACACGGAGTTGCCGCGCACCTGGGCTTCGTTATCCAGGGCCGAACCGATCTTCACGTAGCTGGACACGTCGGCAATCGCGACGTACAACTTCCAGCCGCCGGAGAACAGGCGCAGCTTGCCAGGCTTGGCTTCGCAGTAGACCGCATCGTCGAAGTCGCGGGCATCTTCACCGTCAATCGTGACAAACGGTAGATGACGCAGGTCGATGCGTTTTTCTTTGTCTTTCTCTTCGACTTCCGGCTTGAGCTTGGCGGCTTCTTTGAGCACGGCCTCAGGCCAGACATGAGGGATATCGTAGGTGCGCAAGGCAACGTCGATTTCCATGCCCGGCGCCATGTAGTTGCCGACCACTTCAACGATATCGCCCTGGGGCTGGAAGCGTGCAGTAGGCCAGTGGGTAATTTTCACCTCGACGAACTGGCCGACCTTGGCGGCGCCATTACGGCCCGGGGTGATCAGCACTTCCTGCTGGACCTTCGGGTTATCCGGCACAACGAAGCCGATGCCGCCTTCTTCGAAGTAACGGCCGACGATGGATTCGTGGGCGCGGGACACCACTTCGACGATCACGCCTTCACGACGACCACGGCGGTCGAGGCCAGAAACCCGCGCCAGGGCACGGTCGCCATCGAACACCAGACGCATTTGCGCCGGGCTCATGAACAGGTCGTCACTGCCATCGTCCGGGATCAGGAAGCCGAAGCCGTCACGGTGGCCGGCAATGCGACCCAGGATCAGGTCCAGCTTGTCGACCGGCGCATAAGTGCCACGACGGGTGTAGATCAATTGAGCATCGCGCTCCATCGCACGCAGACGGCGGCGCAGGGCTTCGAGCTGGTCTTCGGTGGTCAGACCGAATTCTTCAACCAGTTGCTCACGGCTAGCAGGCGAACCACGATCGGCGAGGTGCGCCAGGATCAGTTCGCGGCTAGGAATAGGGTTTTCATATTTTTCCGCTTCACGAGCGGCCTCGGGATCGAGGGACTGCCAATCGGCCATTAGAGAGTTTTCACCTTGTCTATATGCGGGTTAGTTTGGCATACGCGTATTGAAACGGGAAATTTCAGGTATCAACAAGCGTTTAAAAGCCCTTTGCGGCCCCCGGAGCGCACCTTGCACGACCACTGGCGAAATTTTCCAGGCTTTTTTCATGGCAGGGGTTTACAGCTCAAATATCGCTCCGTATAGTGCGCGCCATCGACGACGGCAACGTTGTCAGATAATGCCCAGGTGGTGAAATTGGTAGACACGCCAGCTTCAGGTGCTGGTGATCGCAAGGTCGTGGAAGTTCGAGTCTTCTCCTGGGCACCAAATTCAGATCAAACCCGCGAAAGCGGGTTTTTT
>NZ_WJZD01000062.1:0-13907 GCF_021609665.1 Pseudomonas sp. PA-1-3F
CCCTCCAACACCCCAAAAAACCCCTGAATATGCCCCTGCTTCAACGCCTGTGGCCGCGTCACCAAATAAACCTCCATCGCCGGCAGTTCTATCTCCTGAAAAACCTCACTCAACCCCGTCGCCAAAATACGCGGCAACACCGCCACGCCCATCCCGCGCTTCACCGATTCAAGCTGCACCGCAAACGAACTCACCCTAATCGGCGCATGATCCAGCCCCGCAGCTTTAGCGGCACGCATTTGCGGTAGCAGATCCAGCGGTGGCAGCAAGGCGATACTGGCGGCAGTCGCTGGGGTTAGCGCAGGAAACCGTTGCAGGTATTCGGCGGTAGCGAACACACCGTAAGCGAGTTTGCCCAGCCCTCGGTAGATCAGGGAAGGTTCGCCCAGGTGTGCGGTGCGTATGGCGATGTCAGCTACGCCTCGTACGATTTTGTGGAAGTCGGTGGTGACCTGCAGCTCTACGGAGCAGCCTGGGTGCTGCGCTGTGAAGCGGCTGGCGGCTTCGAGCACGCTGGCAGAAAAGCCTTCGCCGGCGCTCACCAGCACGGTGCCGCTGAGGGTTGCTGGCGTGCCGTCGGCGGGGGCCTGGCGGCGCAGGCCGGATTCGGCTGCCAGGGCGACGTCTACCAGGGCTTGGCCTCGGGAGGTGAGCCGGCAGCCTTCCACGCCGCGTTCCACCAGTGGCTCGCCCAGGGCGGTTTCCAGTTGGGTGAGGCGGCGGGAGACGGTAGAGGCCGCGATACCCAGTAATTGGCCTGCCTGTAAAAAGCTGCCGCGCCGTGAGACTGCCAGCAGCAGTCGAAGATCGTCCCAATTTGCCTGCAATGCCATATCTCCGCGCTTCCCTGGTGTGCAGATGTGCAAAGCCATTATGCCGTAGGCGCTGTTTTTACGGCGCGGGCTGACCGGTATATCTACTGGCCTTCTCAACAAATGGAATGGCCTGTATGAACACGAACCCCAATCGCTTGCGCAGCACCTTTTTGACCGGTGCCACCGGCTTGCTGGGCAATAACCTGGTACGGGAGCTGGTCGCACGGGGTTATGCGGTGAAGGCGCTGGTGCGCTCGGCGGCCAAGGGTGCGCAGCAGTTCGGCGATGTGCCGGATGTGGAACAGGTGGTGGGAGACATGGCTGATGTGGATGCCTTCGCGGCCGCGTTGCAAGGCTGCGATACGGTGTTTCACTGCGCGGCGTTTTTTCGGGATAACTACAAGGGCGGCAGCCATTGGGAGGAACTGGAGAAGATCAATGTCGTCGGTACCCGAGCCCTGCTGCAACAGGCGTATGACGCCGGTGTGCGACGGTTTGTGCATACCTCGTCGATTGCCGTGCTCGACGGTGCCCCCGGTACGCCGATCGACGAGACGTGCCTGCGGGCCGAGGCCGATGCGGACGACTACTACCGCAGCAAGATCCTGGCTGAGCGGGAGGTGTTGAGGTTTCTTGAAAGCCATCCGCAGATGTACGCCTGCATGGTTTTGCCCGGTTGGATGTGGGGGCCGGGTGACCGTGGGCCGACGTCTTCGGGGCAGTTGGTCCGGGACGTGATCAACGGCAAGTTGCCGGGGCTGATTCCTGGCACCTTTTCGCTGGTCGATGCCCGCGATGTGGCCTGGGCGCACATTGCTGCCGCCCAGAGCGGGCGACGGGGCGAGCGTTATCTCGCGGCCGGTCGCAACTTGACCATGCGCCAGCTGATGCCTGTGCTGGGGCGTATTGCCGGGGTCAAGGTGCCCTCCCGCCAACTGCCGCTGCCCGCGCTGTACCTGTTGGCAGCGGTGCAAGAGGCCTATGCGTACCTGACTGGAAAGCCCATCTTGCTGAGCATGGCGACGTTGCGGCTGTTGATACGCGAGGAGCACCGTACCCGCTTTGACCACCGTAAAAGTGAAGAAGAACTGGGGTTGAGCTTTCGCGTGCTGGAGCAGACCCTCACGGACACGGTGGCGTGGTCCCGGGCCTACGGCGGGTTGTAATAAAAAGCCCCAGGTCGACAGGCCTGGGGCTGGTTCGTGGCGGCAGGTTCAATGCTGTTTCAACGCCTCTAGCCGTGCCGGCAAGTCCTCCTCGGGAAAGCGTTGGTACAGCGCCAGCAGTTTTTCATCCGCGGCCCTGGTTTCACCCGCTCGACGCAGGTTCACAATTTCCTGCAGACCTGCTTCCAACGTAGGCAGCGCCCGTTTGCTGAGTTTCAGCGCTGGCTGATCCGCCACTGCGCTTTCGGCTTGAGCAGGCGCACTTTCAACCCGTGGCGCTATCGCCATCCGGGCCATTGGCGCGGGGGCGGAGAAGGCTTGCGGCGCTGGCTGGGCGGCTTCTTCGTGGTGCGGCGCAGAGAATGTCGCGGTGGAGATTTCGGGTTGCGGCACGGGGGAGTGCATGACCACGCCGATCATCAGTGCCAACCCGGCGACGGTGGCAAATGCCATTTGCCAGCGCGGGCGTTGGCAGGCTTGCAGCCAGCGTTGCCACAGGCTGGGTTGCGGCTGCGGGGCTTCGCGACGGGCGGCGCTGAGGATGAAGGCGTCGAGGGACGCGGGCGGTTCGCCCGTGCTGTGTTGACGGTAGTGCTGGAGCAGCGCGTCGTCTGGGGTGTGTCGGGAGTCAGTCATACAGGTACCTCCTCGGCCAGCAGGCGCCGCATTTTTTGCAGGGCGTAGCGCAAGCGGCTTTTTACGGTTTCCAGCGGGGCGCCGGTGAGGGTGGCGATTTGCGGTACTTCGAGCTCGCCGTGCAGGCGCAGCAGAAACACTTCGCGCTGGTCTTCGGGCAGCTCTTGCAGGGCCGCGTCGAGGCGCGCCTGGTCGCGGCTGAGGGTCAGTTGCTGCTCGGGGCCGTCGCTGTCGTCGGCCTGGGCGTGCAGCTGTTCATCGTAGCTGTCATGCAGGGGGTTGTGGATGCCGTGCTTGCGCCAATGGTCGATCAGGCGGTTGCGGGCGATCTGGAACAACCAGGTGCGAAAACTCGCCCGGCCTTGTGGCTGGGTAGTGCTGCGGATCAGGCTGAGCCAGGTGTCCTGGTAGATTTCTTCGGCCAGTTCGGCTTTGTTGCACAGGGACACGAGGAAGCGGTACAGGCCCTGGCGGTGGCGGCTGTACAAGGCTTCGAAGGCGGCAGCGTCACCGGTTCGGTAGCGGGCCAGCAGCGATTCGTCGCTGGGTGAGTCGTTTGGAACGGCCATGTAGTGGGCGAACTCCTTTTGGTCAGCCGAAGCAGGATTACTGTAGGAGCGAGCTTGCTCGCGAAGCACTTCAACGATAACGCGTGTTTCCTGGATAAACGCGGTGCCTGTGAGTTTTTCGCGAGCAAGCTCGCTCCTACAAAAAGCTTTAGCAGCAAGCCCTCTCCCACATTTGATCTCGGTTGTGAGCGAGATCAGGGTTTGAGGCTTTGGGCCAGCTCCACCAGTTGCACGAATTCGTTGCGCAGCCCGAACGGGTCATCGCCGCGGGCCGAGCGTGCCAATTTGGCGGTGTCTTGCACACTCATGTTGCCAGTGTAGCGGCCATCACCCTTGAGCTGTTGGGCGAAGGCGGCAACGGCTGAGGAGAAGCGCAGGTCGTCGCTGGCCGGGGTGGCCTGGTTGGCAATAGGGCGCTCGATCAATTGGCTGTTGCCGCCCGCAGCGGGCTTGTAGCGCACCCGTAGCATCGCCAGCTCGGCGGATTTACCTTCGGCCGTTGGTGCATTGGCATATCGCAACGGCTCCAGCCAACCCTTCTCGCCCTTGGGCACGATTTCATACAGCGCGGTCACCGTGTGCCCTGCCCCAATCTCGCCGGCATCGACCTTGTCGTTGTTGAAATCTTCACGCTTCAGGGCGCGGTTTTCATAGCCCAGCAGGCGGTACTCGCTGACCTGCGCCGGGTTGAATTCAACCTGCAGTTTTACATCCCTGGCCACCACCGCCAGGGTCGAACTAAGTTGTTCCACCAGCACCTTGCGCGCTTCGCGCAGGTTGTCGATGTAGGCGTAGTTACCGTCGCCCGCGTCGGCCAGTTGTTCCATCAGATGCTCGTTGTAGTTGTCCACACCAAAACCGAGGGTAGTCAGGGATACGCCGCTTTTGCGCTGGGCCACCGCCATTTGCTTGAGGCTGTCGAAATCGCTGATGCCCACGTTGAAGTCGCCGTCGGTGGCCACCAGGATGCGGTTGATGCCCTGGTCGATAAAGCCTTCGCGGGCCATCTGGTAGGCCAACTCGATGCCCGAAGCGCCCGCCGTGGAGCCGCCGGCGGTGAGTTGGTCGATGGCGTTGCGGATCTTGGCTTTTTCACTGCCCGAGGTGGGCTTGAGCACCACGCGGGATTCACCGGCATACACTACCAACGACACGCGGTCCTGATCACGCAGTTGATCCACCAGTAATTTCAGCGTGCTTTTGACCAGCGGCAAGCCTTCGCGGCGGTCCATGGAGCCGGACACGTCCACCAGGAAAACCAGGTTGGCGGGTGCCAGTTCTGCCACGGCTTTATCGGAGGCCTTGATGCCGATGCGCAGCAGTTTTGTGCGCGGGTTCCACGGCGTAGCGGCCAGCTCGGTGGTCACGCCAAAGGGGGAGCCATCGGTGGGCAATGCGTAGTGGTAGGGGAAGTAGTTGACCATTTCCTCCAATCGCACCGCGCCTTCGGGTGGCAGACGACCTTGGTTGAGCAAGCGTCTTACATTCGCGTAGCTGCCGGTATCGACGTCGATGCTGAAGGTGGAGACCGGGGTTTCGGCGACGCGATGCACCGGGTTATCCGGCAGGTTGGCGTATTGCTCGCGGGGTTCGCTGCGGTAGTCCATCGTCGCCATTTCCCGCACCGCCATCGGTGCCGGCATGGCCATCCGCTTGACCACTGCATTCTGGATCGGCGCGCTGTGCAGCTCGGCGAGAGGCGTCGGTTCAACCGGTTTGGAGACTTCGGGGGACGACGACAGCCCACACCCAGCCAGCGCCACCAGCAGGGTAACGGCAAAGCCTTGGGCGGCAGGACGCAGCAAGAGCACGGAGCGGGACATGGGCTGAACCTCGTGAGTGAATGATCCGTTCAACAGCTCAGACGTAACGCAGCACCGATACGGGTTAAACCTGCCCCCAATGGTTGCGGCACACTTCGAAACACAAGCGACTGAACGTGCCATCCCCACAAACCACATATCGTGAGTTCGCCTCCCTGTCAGACCAGCCTGTTTCTTGACGTCTTGGAGGTTTTTTACACCAGAGAAATCACGATGAGCTCCGTAAAAAATAACCTCACACACCGCTATGGGCCTTCCTCATACGCTGAACGACCCCGCTATGCCGGGGCCGCTTCAGACAAGCCGTCCTACACCACCGAGCAAGCGGCAGAGCAAATCACCCGAACGGGCTATCGTTGGAAAGAGCGAAACGCGGACGGCAGCACACCCATCTCCTATCGGTTTTTCACACCCTCGCAAGCCACCTACAACACCCCCGCCGGCGCCAACGAGTTTTCTCAGCATCAAAAAGAACAGGCCAGGCGCACCCTGCAGTCTTGGGCGGATGTCGCCAATATCACCTTCACCGAGAATGCACCCAACGCCAAAGGGCAATTGTTGCTGGGTAATGACCCGAACCAGACAGGCCAATCGGGCCATGCGTCTTATCCAGGCATCTACAGCGATGGCACACAAGCCTGGTTCGCATCCGATGGCGTGAATCGCCCCTTCGCTCAGGGTAGTTTCAGCCGGTATCTGCTGGCCCATGAGATCGGCCATACCCTGGGGCTCATGCACCCCGGCAAGTACAACAATGGCGGCAGCTACGCTGAAAACGCCCGCTACGCCGAGGACAATCGCGCCTACAGCCTGATGAGTTACTGGTGGGCTTGCCACCTGGGCCACGACCACAACAAGAACGGCCAAACCCACTACGCCAGCGCACCACTGATGGACGACATCACCCCCATTCAGAAGCTGTACGGTGCCAATTACAAAACCCGCGACACCGACACGGTCTACGGCTTCAACTCCAATACCGGGCGTGACTTTCTCAGCCTCAACTCACCAGACGACGCGCCCGTGTTCAGCGTGTGGGACGGGGGCGGCAACGACACCCTGGATTTTTCACGGTTTCATCAGGCCCAGACCATCAACCTGAAGGCTGAACACTTCTCCGATGTCGGCGGCATGAAAGGCAACGTCTCCATTGCCAAAGGGGTGACACTGGAAAATGCCATAGGCGGCACGGGTGCTGATCAACTCATCGGCAACCATGCCGATAATCGCCTGACCGGCGGCCTGGGCCAGGACATCCTTACCGGTGGGCCGGGCAAGGATACGTTTGTGTATAACAACGCCAGCGAGTCGACCGAACAACGCCCGGACCTGATCACCGACTTCACCAGCGGCGAGGACAGGATCGACGTGTCCGCCGCGCTGCGGGCAGCCGGTCTCAAGGACTTGCACTTTGTCCGCAGTTTCAGCGGCCGCCCGGGTGAGGCGTTGCTTGGCTATGATCCGCGCTCAGGCCACCACAGCCTGGCCATTGACCTGAACGGCGCAGGCCAGGCCGACCTGTTTATCAACAGCCAGGGGCCCATCAAGCCGGGCGATGTAATCAGCCAGGCGTCACACGCAAGCACAGCGCCAACCCCGCCCTTCCAGGTTACGCCGCAACCGCCGACGCCAGCGAAGACAGCACCGTACGAGCCCCGCCACGAGCCAATGGCTGTACCGCAACAAGCGCCGTTCTCCTTGCAGAACCACGCCAACGCAAGCCTCAAAGGCACACCGATGCATACAGCCGCCAGGGCCGTGGGCAGTATTCGCGAAGTGAGCGTTACACGCGACTCGTGGGGCTACGAACGCGTACATACGCGTTCGTTGGGCACAGGCTCGCTGATCAACGATGGCAACAGCGTGCTGACCAACCAGCATGTGCGCGACGCACTGGCCAAAGGCAGCAAGCTCGAACTATGGCTGGGATATGAACAAGACAGTACCGGGCGGATGAAGGTAGAGCGCAAGGTGCCGCTGGACCCCACGCCGCTCAGTGGCGACGCACGGCTGGACTATGCCGAGCTGCGCGTTGATTTGCCTGGTGAACAGAAAAAAGCCTTGGCCGAGCAGTTCCCGCCCTTGAAGCTGGCCGCCGGCCCCCAGGCATCGCTTGGCCAAAAGGTGTTTATGCCCAACCACGGGCAAGAGGCCCTCGGCATTTCGTTTTTAAATGCCTGGGGCCAGCCCACCACGCTCAAGGGATACGACCAGGGCAGCCCTTATCATCGCACGGTCTACCATGATGCCTTCAAGAAACCCGGCACTTCCGGCTCACCGCTGATCAGTATCGACACCGGCGAAATCGTTGCCTTGCACAACGGTTCCATCGGCGCCAACGTGAACGGGCACCGCGCCTCCATGGGCACGGCCACCCGCATCGACTTGATCCAACAGCACCGTCGTCAGAGGTGACGCGGTTCAGTCCGTGCCGTACTTCGGATTACGCGGGCCATACAGAATACCGGTGCGTTGCCCTGCCGACAGCAACCGCGCACTGGTGATACCGGCAATCGGGTGTGCCGCATCGGTGGAGCTGTTGATCACCTGCTTGACCGCCGCCGTGATCAGCATGCCCACCAGGCCGCCACCGTTGTTGTTGCCCTCCTCGCTCGACGCCCGCGCCGAACCGGTCCACAGGGTGGTGCCGGTGCGCAGGTCCACCAGTTTGGCCGAGGCCGTCACCGAGGTGTCGCTGGAGATCAGCATGTACTGAGTGCCGTACTCGCTGATGGTGATGTACAGCGCCGCGTCTGCACCAAAGATGTCATGCAGCTTGGCCGGTTGTACGGCCTGGATATCGTTGGCGGTGGTGAGGCCGTTCTGGCGGAAGGTTTCGTCCACCAGGGCAATCGGCAACACGTAGTAGCCGGCTTCGGCCAGCGGGTAGGTGACTTGCGACACCAGGCTGTAGGACGCCTGCACTTCCGGCGATTCATTGATCGGCGGCAGTACCAGGATCGACTTGGGCCGCGCCTGTTTGTACGCCGAATAATCAACCGTCTTGGGTGCGGCGCAACCGCCGAGCAACGCCAGGGCCAGCAAGGCGCCGGTGATTTTTAACAGGCTCATTTAGTGGCGACTCCGGTCTTGGCGTTTTTCAACAGAAAGTCCATGTACGCAGCAGACTCAGGGAATAGCGCCTTCTCGGTGCGAAACTCCTGCACCATTTGGTCATCCTTGCCCATGTTCATGTACAGCATGCCCAGGTGCGCGTGGTAACCCGGCGGCGCCTTGCGGCCACTGGCGTTGATCTTCTGCAGATCGCGCTCCAGTGCTTCCACCTGCGCTTCCTTGGGCTCGCCCTTGAAGTACTCGTAAACCTGCGGCTGGTAGCTCTCCCATTGATACAGGGGCTGGGGCGCCGTCTGGCACCCGGCTACTGTCGCGATTGCTGCCAGCGTCAGCGCTAACTTCACTGCCTTGCTCATCCGTGTACTGCTCCTTGTGGTGTGGCTGATCAGTTACGCGGGTTCCAGGCGCCAGCGTTGATGCCGTCGACCAGGCGGTTGATCGCTTCGCGCATGGCCAGGTCCAGCACCTTGCCATTGAGGGTGGAGTCGTAGCTGGCGGTGCCGCCGAAGCCGATCACTTCACGGTTGGACAGCGCGTACTCACCGGCGCCCTGGGTGGAATACACCACTTCGGAGGTGTTGATGTTGACGATATTCAACGCGACTTTGGCGTAGGCCACTTGTGTCTTGCCACGGCCGAGAATGCCGAACAGCTGGCGGTCGCCGGTTTCTTTGCGGCCGAACTCGGTCACATCGCCAGTCACTACGTAGTCAGCGCCCTTGAGCTTCTGCACGGTGCCTTTGATCTTGGCTTCCTGGGAGATTTCACCCATGTTGTCACGGTCCAGCACGCTGAAGCGGTTGGTCTGCTGCAAGTGGGTGATGAGGATGGTCTTGGCCTGGCCGCCGAGACGGTCAACGCCATCGGAGAAGATGCCGCGCATGTAGCTGGAGCGGTTATCGAACTTACCCACGGCAATCGGCACACGCACGCCGGAATAGGCCACGTGGGCGCTGGCGACTTGCTCCACCGGCATCGCGCGGTTGCTCTCGGTGGCGCAACCGGCCACGGTCAACAGCGCCGCGGCGGTAAGGCCCGACAGCAGGATTTTGGACAGTGTCTTCACAGGGTGCTCCTTGGGTGAGGAAATCAGCGTTGCTGGGTTTTCCAAGGAGATAGGCAGCCTGAAAGCGCGCTGGCCTGGATTCTTCCCTGAAAGACGGTGATGCAACGGCTGCGGCATTTTACGGGGTTGAGAGCGGTTCTCAAGTTGTTTCGGCCATAGGTCGGGGGGCTTAGCCTACTGCCGACCGCAATACTCAAAGCAACAAAGATCAAATGTGGGAGCTGGCTTGCCTGCGAAAGCGGTAGTGCAGCAACAGATGCAGCGACTGACACACCGCCTTCGCGGGCAAGCCCGCTCCCACAGGGGAACTGCGTTTAACCCTGACTGGTATTAGTCCAAGCCCGCCCACCAACAGCAGCCTGCCTTCGCACAGCCCTACTTGAGCTCCTTCACCAGGTACTGCGCAGAAATCTGCGTAATCCCGGTCAACGCCCGGCGCAAAGCTTCCGGGTCCGTGCGGTAGGTTAACGGCGTATAGCCATAAACGTTCTGACCATTAAACGGCGTGACCGCTTCAAAGGTGCGCCAGATCATCTCATCGCCGCGATCCATCTGCGCTAACACGTTAAGGGTCGGATAAATCACACTGCTGAAACCCTGGGTCAGGCGAAAGCCCCACTCGGACACGGTCAGCTGAATCTGCGCATCAGCCGGCTCATCGTCGCCGACCACCTTGAGCGTCGACGTCTTACCCAACTCATCGACAAAGCCCTGCTTGAGCAACACGCCAACATCGAGTTTTTCCGCCTCCATCACCGTCAGAATAGCCACCGGCGTCGGCATCTCGGCCAACTGCCCAAGCTTCATGCCGCCGGCAAACCCGGCACCACTCAACGCCGCAGTACCCACCTTGGACGCCCCGCTGGCCATGCCAACACCCGCGCCAACCCCGGCACCCAGGGCCGCGCCCCAGGCCTGTTCGCGGCCGAAGTACACCATGTTCTTTTCCCACTTCACGGGCAGGACTTTGACGGTCTTGATCTGCGCGCGGTTTTCGGGAGTGAGGGGGTGGCTGACGCAGCCGCCGAGGATGAGGGTGGTGAGGAGAATGAGGAGGAGGTTTTTCACATTGGTCCTTTAATGTTTGGGGTGAGGCTTTCAGATTTGCATAGTCGTAGTGCGTTTGTTCGTGAGCAGTATGTCGGCAATGGGTGGCAAGACGTTAGTAGCTGCGTACACGCTCCGAAGCAGCGGCATTTTGATGCCTTGCGCGGGCTTGGTGGTGCGGCTTATAGTCCGGCCGTCGCTCAAAAAGCGACCGGGTTTGGCGACCCGAAGAACGAGCCCTCAATAATCCAGAGAGCTTAATGATGAATCGATACATTCCCCTAACCGGCCACGACTGCACCGTCCCAGCCCTGATCATCGACACCCAGGCACCTCTCGACGTCCTTCACGACGCCGCCGTGCACCGCATTCGGGCCGTCACCCAACTGCTGGAAAACCTGGCCTTCCGCGAACAACTCAGCAGCGATGCCGTAGTACTTTCAGACTTCGCCCATTTGCTGGCCATTCCGCTGCGCGATGGGTGTGATTTGCTGGATGTCATCAGTCGCAGGCTTAATGCCGATCCGTCCTGAGTGAAAATCGGGCGGCCTTTGTGTCGCCCGCTTTGCGCTCAATTCCCTTGGCCACTCTCTTTACGATTTTTCAACCAGGACTGTATCCAAACGCCTACCCCAGTAGGTATTGCATAGGCAAAAACACCGGGTAACATATCTACGATTTCAGCCCAACTAAAGTCCCATACACCAATCTTTGAATAATTAACCAGCGCCCCCATGAGCTTTGCGATAACCCCCACCAACAAAAACAATAAAAACAGATAAATCAACAATAACAAAAACGCCTGCCACCTTGATCTAGGCTTAATCACTTTCCCTTCCCATTTCCTTCCCTTTTCTCCCAGAGTCACCTCAACAAACTATAAACAAACAAAGAAAATGTTTCACATAACTTCTTAACACTCATATCTGCAGAGTCTATTTTCACTACAGCCCATTTATCATTTTTATCAAAACCGACGCATCGCCCCTGCATATCATCACCAAAAATCATAACACTTTCGAATTGCGCCGCAGTCTCATCATCAAAAATATCACTTGCCTCTAGGAGGCCGTTATAAAGCATAAATCCGGCTGTTTCAATTTCCCCACTTCCGAACTCCTGCAAAAACTCCAAGTAATCATCAGGAGCATTTTTCTGCCCTACCTTTATTGCATTAAGACTGACATCATCTACAGCAGCCAAGCCATCAAGCAAATGCTCTTCTTTCTTACTCTTCAAAAAAGTTTTAATATCCACCTTCACCCCCTACTTTTTATCTGAAAAAATCTCTCTGGGCACACCTCCAGCACGATGTATTCCACCCTGATGCTGATCCGGAAATCAGAAAAAGGGGACAGATTTTTTTTATAGATTTTTCAACCCTAATTCAAATAAATCTGCTCCCTTTTTTTCCGCTCCCTTTTTTCACTTCTCTAGCAAGATCAAACAAACCGCCTCCTTTTGTTCTCAATTATCTTTTGGAAAATTTATCGAAAAAGCCGAAAGTAAAGTCTCAATAATTTTTCGATCTGCATCATTCTTCGCAAAACACTTAAGCACTGGGACAAGATGATAAAACAATAACTCGAGCCTGCTAGGATCTTTGGGCAATGCATCGTTAATGCATGCAACCATTAACTTAACTGGCATAATTGACGCGAAGGTTTCATATCCTCTAGCGCTAGAGAACGGAATTTTCTTAAAATAATAATCCGCTAAACGTTTCTGCTCTGGTTTTTTCCAAGATCTATGAGGAAGGAGTAATAAAGCTTCACCCCAATTATCTGAAGTAAGCGGGTACCGGCTCAATATCCAAGCTGCCGCCTGATCAGAAGTCATTTTCGCCAACTCTTTACAGAGTGATATCAATCTTGAATCCATACCAAACTATTTCCTTGGATTAAATGAGTTTTCCGGTAACCCAGAGTTAGCCTTTAGAGTAGCAGGTGGCTGATAATGACCGGAACTATTATCCCATCTTGTTATTTTTCCTCGCTCTGGACCGTCATTATTACCAAAGCGTATAGAGCCGGCATATTTAATTTCCCCCCCACGCTACCCCAGATGGGTTGAAAATTGCTCATTCACATTTGGGCGGCTTACCTTGATAGTCCCATCCGGCAATGTGACAAAATCGTAAGAACCTGAAGGGGTAATTTTCCCCCACCTTGCCTTTGCAACCAATACCGGCCTGATTCGTCCTGGATAAGAGTTCTCACGGGCCGTTGCGAACAAAAGAACAAAAGGAACAAAAGGAACAAAAGGAACAAAAGGGGACAGATTTATTTAATATGCTCTTCAACTCTAATTTAAATAAATCCGCCCCCTTTTCTCTTCCTTTTCTCTCGCCCCCTTTTCTCTCTTTTCTTTTCCCTTAAAACAACAGTTAAAAGACATAACATCCTTTTACGTTAGAAGTTTCGTATCTCCATGACTTTATTAGCCGATCCGCAGCGACAAAAACCGAATATCGGCAATCTCTAATCCAAGTTATGTAATACCGCCTGCCTCCGTTTTCATCAACAACCTTATCAAAGGTCTTATTTTTATTTACAGGCGACCAATATGAGTCGCCACATCCTCGAGTGCAGTCTTTGTAAAGGTGGGAATCGAAATGAGTACCTACCCATAGATTCATTCCATTTTCCCAATTGGAATGGGAAGGTGCGCAGCCAGCCAAGGCCGACAATAATACTACCAAAAGCCATTTATTAATTTTCACGCTTTTTCTGCGACTCAATTGCTGGGCGGTACTTATCGTACAGTGCTCCATAATTTACAAGCAGAGCAGGCGGCATGCTGCCCAAATTTTCAAAAAACGACATATCAGCTTGTTTGTGAGCTTTCAAGTTAATCATCCAACCATCGTGCAATGTAGCAAACCCATTAAACCCTGGAATTTGGTTTAATATATTGCTGACTGGAGTACCGTGACAAACAGCAGAACAAAGGGGACATATTTATTTAATATGCTTTTCAAGCCTCATTCAAATAAATCTGTACCCTTTTCTCCCTACGCCTTATAGCGCCTATTGTTTCAAATCAGCTATTAGTTTAGCTATCACTAACTCGAAAGCATTCTGCAAAGCGCTACGGAGAGCTTCAGGGTTTGTTGAGTACTCTTGAGGTGTATACGCCTGGACATTTCCATCACTGAACGCTGTGACAGTTTCGAAATTCCTCCAAACTACTGCGTCGCCGAGCTTCATGGTCGCTACAATGCCCACTGTTGGATAAAGCTCTGCACTGTAGTTTTTCAAGGCAAAGCCCCATTCGGACACGACGAATTCTATATGCGCATCGGCCCGGCCGCCCTCCGGTTCAACTTTGAATAAATGCTCAGCACTGATCCGTGCCTCCAACAGTTGTTTGAACAACTGCCCTGGATCTATTTCGTTACGCTGCAAGTTCAACAAAATTGCCTGCCGTGGACTTGAAGCTCCACCATCAGCCACTTTCGCGCCCGCTACCACACCCACGCCAGCCATAGCACTGGTAGCGACTTTGGACGAATCCGATGCCATTCCCACAGCCGCCCCGGCACCGGCACCTAAGCCGGCCCCCCAGGCTTGATCCATGCTGGTGTACTTGAACTGCTGCTCCGGGAATGAGGCAAGCAACACACTGACAGTTTTGATTTGCTGGCGGTTTTCAACGCTCAGATCTTTGGTTACACAGCCACTTAACACAAACAAACCAAAATAATAAAT